>DASXJI010000406.1:0-7819 GCA_036497495.1 Mycobacterium sp. | reverse complement strand
TCGTGGGTGCTGACTGACGGTGATCCCGACTCGCTGGCGATCGCCAACCGGCAGTTGCCAGGGGTGAGTCCCGAGTCGGGCACCGAGCTGGCGCTGACGGCCGACCCGCGTCTCGCCGGTCAGCTGGTATCCCTTGCGCCCGGTGGGGCTGAGGTGCTGGCGTCAGTGGACGTGGTTTTTCCGGTCCTGCACGGACCGTACGGGGAAGACGGCACCATCCAGGGTCTGCTCGAACTCGCCGGTGTGCCGTATGTCGGTGCCGGGGTGCTGGCCAGCGCGGCGGGGATGGATAAAGAGTTCACCAAGAAGCTCCTGGTGGCCGAAGGGTTACCGATCGGCGACTACGCGGTGCTGCGGCCATCGGAGACCACGCTGGGTGCCGAACAGCTTCACCGACTTGGACTTCCGGCCTTTGTCAAGCCCGCTCGCGGCGGCTCGTCGATCGGCGTCAGCCGGGTGGCCAACCGGCAGGAATTGCCCGCGGCGATCGCACATGCCCGTCAGCACGATCCGAAACTGATCGTCGAGTCCGCGATCATCGGCCGCGAACTGGAATGCGGTGTGCTCGAATTCCCAGACGGCACAGTGCAAGCCAGTACCGTCGGCGAGATCCGGGTAGCCGGGGTCCGCGGACGGGAAGATTCTTTCTACGACTTCGCGACCAAATATCTTGACGACGCCGCCGAACTCGACGTGCCCGCTAAAATCGACGACGACGTGAGCGATGCCGTGCGCGAGTTGGCGATTCGGGCGTTCAAGGCCATCGACGGCCGAGGTCTGGCTCGGGTGGACTTCTTCCTCACCGAAGACGGGCCGCTGATCAACGAGGTCAACACGATGCCCGGATTCACCACGATCTCGATGTATCCCCGGATGTGGGCAGCCAGCGGCGTCGACTATCAAACCCTGCTGGCGACCATGGTCAACACCGCGCTGTCGCGTGGGACGGGTCTGCGCTAGTCGCCCGGCGTCGGGGCGACTGGCCGCGCCGGCATCGTTGCGTCGATCAGCTCGGAGAGCTGCTGGATCGGCGTCGGTCCGGAGCCCGGTGGCAATGTGAGCGCGAGATAGACCGGTCGATCGACCGCGTACCAGGTGGATCGCTGATCCTGGCTGACTTGGAACCACTGCACCCGGTCGACCTGCTGGATCGGTGAGCCGACGACGAAGTCGGTGGGACGGTCGAGGCCGCATCGCAGTATTACCGGATCTCCCTCGCCTGCGGGCTGCCACGCGGCGGCGCCGACCGGAGCCGGTTGCACCAGCGTGGCCCGGCTGTAGTCGCCAAGTCGCTGTGGCAATGCGTCCACCAGCTTTTGGCAGGCGGCATCGCCGGCATGCGGCGCAGGCACTGCGGCGACAACGACCGGTGCGGTGTGGTGGCGAGTCGCCGCGATCGCCAAAACGACGACCACAACACCGATCGCCAGAACCAGGGCGGCGATCAGTGCCGCCCGCGGCGGGCCGTCGGATTCGGTCATTACCTCACCCTCTTCTCGATCTCAGCGCAGTAGAACCTACCGTTGTTCGCAGACCGGCGATCATCGAGGAGGTGGGGTGAACAGCGGCGAGTCCGATCGCACCCTCGGCGATATCGGTGAGTTCGAGCTGATCAACCGGATGACTCGGGGTCGGCCCGAGTCACCCGACGTCGCCGTCGGGCCCGGTGACGACGGCGCGGTGGTGATGGCCCCCGATGGCCGCGTGGTGGTGTCGACGGACATGCTGGTCGAGGGCAGGCACTTTCGGCTGGACTGGTCGACACCGCAGGACGTCGGCCGTAAAGCCGTGGCGCAGAACGCCGCCGATATCGAAGCGATGGGGGCACGGGTCACCGCGTTCGTCGTCGGCTTCGGTGCGCCGCCCGACACCGCTGCCGCACAGGTCAACGCGCTGGCCGACGGAATGTGGGACGAAGCCGCCCGGGTCGGCGCCGGCATCGTCGGGGGAGATCTGGTCGTCAGCCCGCAGTGGGTCGTGTCGGTGACCGTGCTCGGTGATCTGGCCGGCCGCGCGCCGGTGTTGCGGTCCGGCGCCCGGTCTGGCTCGCAACTCGCCGTCGCCGGTCAACTAGGATGCTCGGCAGCAGGATATGCGCTGTGGCACAACGGTATTGACCGATTCGACGAGCTACGTCGACGCCATCTGGTTCCGCAACCGCCGTACCGCCAGGGTCGGGTGGCGGCCGAAGCGGGCGCACAGGCGATGATCGACGTCTCCGACGGCTTGGTCGGCGACCTTCGACATGTCGCCGAGGCATCGGGCTTGGCGATCGACCTGAGCACCAAGGCGCTGAGCGTCGATCGAGAGTTATTGGTCGGCGCTGCCGAAGCCGTCGGCGTCGACCCGTGGAGCTGGGTACTCGGTGGGGGAGAAGATCATGCGTTGGTCGCGGCGTTCGCTGGTCAGGTTCCCGCGGGGTGGCGGGTGATCGGGCGCGTTTGCGACGGGCCGGCTGACGTGCTTGTCGACGGTACACCGTGGCCCGGGTATGCGGGGTGGCAGTCGTTCGGCCCCCGATGACGATGCGGGCGCGGAGATGCCGGATAATTGGGCAGTAGGGTGACCCGGTGACCGTCTACGCGATCGCTCAACTACGGTTCACCGACCGCGCTGCCTACGACCGGTACCAAACACGGTTCATGGATGTCTTCCGTCGGTATCACGGAACGCTACTGGCTGCCGGCGAGCGGCCGCAGTTCGTCGAGGGCAGCTGGGATCGGGAAAATGTGGTGCTGATGTCCTTTCCTGACGAGTCCGAATTCCGGTCGGAATCTGATGAATATCAGGAGATTTCGAAGGACCGCGACGCGAGGGCGGACACGGTGGAGCTATTGGCGAAGGAGCTGGCGTGACCGCCAAGCCGCTGCGCGAACTCATCGACGACGGCTGGGCGACGGCCCTGCAGCCCGTCGAGCAGCAGGTCGCGATGATGGGTCAGTTCCTGCGAGCGGAGATCGCGGCCGGCCGTGGATACCTGCCTGCGGGTGAAAATGTGTTGCGCGCCTTCACCTTTCCGTTCGACAAGGTCCGGGTTTTGATCGTGGGTCAGGACCCGTATCCGACGCCCGGACACGCTGTGGGGCTCAGCTTCTCGGTGGCCGCCGACGTGCGGCCGCTGCCGCGGAGTCTGGAGAACATTTTCGCTGAATATCGCACTGACTTAGGCTTTCCGGCGCCGTCCTGCGGCGACCTCACACCGTGGGCGCAGCGCGGAGTGCTGCTGCTCAACCGAGTACTGACCGTCCAGCCCGGTAATTCGGCATCTCATCGCGGCAAGGGCTGGGAGGCGGTCACCGAGTGCGCGATCCGTGGACTGGTTGACCGTCGACAGCCGATGGTGGCCATTTTGTGGGGCCGTGACGCGTCGACGCTCAAGCCGATGCTGGCCGGCAGCGATTGCGTTTCGCTCGAATCACCGCATCCCTCACCGCTGTCGGCGTCTCGCGGATTCTTCGGCTCGCGTCCGTTCAGTCGCGCGAACGAACTGCTGACTCAGATGGGTGCCGAGCCTATCGACTGGCAACTGCCGTGACGAGCTGAGCTAAAGGCGCTCGGTTACCGAACGCCGCTGTGGAACAATGGCGAGCCGCAGCAGGAGGTGATGGTGGTGGCTCAGAGAAACTTCCGGGGCGGCGCGCGTCGCCATAGGTGGGCCTGATTCGTGACGTTGACGGTTGCTGACATCGATCGCTGGAGCGCCGAGGCGGTGCGCGCGGTGTTCCATGCGGGCACCGCGCGTGGACAGGCCACCTTGGAAGCCTCCCGCCAGCTGAGCACGCTGTCGGTCTTCGACTCGTGGGAGGGCGCGACCGCTGAGGCGCGAAAGCACGCCAATGCCTCGATTCGCCAAGACCTCGATGATCACGGCAACGAGTCCTTGATGGTGGCCCAAGCGGCCGGAAGTGCCGCCGACGGCATCGAGCGCGTGCAGTCCGAACTGCGCACGCTTCGCCACGATGCCGCCGCGTTGCACATGACGATCGACGCGTCGACCAACAAAGTGGTCCCCGATTCGACATTCAACGGTCCGCCGATGGAGGCCCTGGTCGCCGAGCAGCAGCTACAGCCACGCCTGGATGCCATTGTGGTCGAGGCGAATACCGTCGATCAGGAGTTGGCGTCCGCGATCAGCATGGCCGACGGCGACCTACCGGTACCGCTGACGTTCCCGGCAACCCCGTTCGGCACCCCGCCCGCGGGTCATAACGCCGCGTCCGGTCAGTGGCAAGTCGACTCGTCGCATGGCTACGACAGCCCCGTTCCGCCGCAGGGGCCGGTCGTCCCGTGGCGGCCGACGAACCTTTCCGACAAGCTCGCGACCGGGCCGTCCACCGGCCTGCTCACCACCGACAAGACGGGGCTGAGCGACACTGCCGACGGGTTCGACGTGCAACAGGGCTACAAGATCCGCATCACCGGCAGCCAGGACACCGGGATAACCAAAATGGTCCAGGGTTCCGATGGCAAGTATTACCAAGCTCGTTGGATCGAGAACACCTACGCAATACAGACGACGAAGGTGATGCAAGGCACCGGCGACCTGGGTGGCATCACCGGCTATCCGATAACTATGCCGTGGAAACCGGTGTCGCTCAACGAAATAGCGAATACTGCAGCACTGTATCCGGGTAAGACCTTTTACCTTCCCGATGGTTGCGGCGGCACTACTCCGATAGTGAACGGCGCGCTACCGGCGCCCACCGTTCCCGTCATGACGGCTCAGCGTTGACCGACGGAGTCACCCATTCATTGCGCACGGCGCTGCGATTGTCAGCGGCCGGCGCCTTCGCGCTGACGATCGCCGTCTCGGTGTGGTTGTTGGTCACGAGCCCAGGCGGTAAGACGGCGGATTGTGCTACTGCACAGCAGATGTGGACGTACTATCAGTCGCAGCTGGCCTCAGCGCGCTCGGCAGCGTTGAAGTCCAACGGCGACAACGACGCAACCGCGGTGAAGTACCAGACCATGCTCAACGAACTGCAGGCCTACGCAAACCGCGTCACCACACCTGACGTTCGGCCCCGAACGGACCGGATCGTGGCGATCAATCGTGACATGTTCGAGCAGTGGAAGCGTTGGGTCGCGCACAGTCAGGCACCGTCACCGGACCCGGCGACGCCCACCTCGTCGGATAAGCAGTTCGGTAATCAGTTCGCCGCGAGCGCGCGAAAATTGAAACTGGTGCACGCCGAGCTAGAGGCTGCCTGCTTGACCTAAGCGTGCGGGCTCACGGCGATTCGTGCCGATCCTGTCCGGGCGGGTTGGCGTCGTCGTCGAGAAAAAGACTGGTGTCGCTGTCCGGGTACGGCGGGCCCGGTGGCGTCACATCCCGGTTGCCGGGTGCCGCCTGCATGGAGTCGGGATAGCGCGGGTCGACGAAATTGAGATCGTGGCCTTTGCGCTGCAGTGATCGCCCGACCCGATAAGTGGCGGCGCAGACCAAGGCAAACGCCGCGATGATGCCGATTACGGCGAGGATCTCCATCGGAGTCCCTCCGGGGCCTTAACTAGCCGCGAACGACCTTGCCCGCCTTGAGGCAGGATGTGCACACGTTGATGCGGTGCTTGTTACCACCGGGACGGTTGGACACACGCACGCTCTGGATGTTGGGATCCCATCGACGGCTGGTCCGGCGATGGGAGTGTGACACCGACTTGCCGAAGCCGGGGGCCTTCCCGCAGATATCGCAGACCGCAGCCATTCGTGAAACTCCTCAGACTCTGGGGCCAACGACCTTACGGGTGGCCCGACGACCTGGCCAGAATAGCTGCCGTCGGGCGGAACCGCCAAACGATCAACAATCGGCGGGTGTCATGTGACCAGCGCTGTCGTTCTGAATGGATAGGCTGGCGCCCACCGGTGGCGGCGTGAGGGGGTGGGATCGAGGTGGGGTCGGGGCTGACTGAGCCGGGTCGGGCGCTGGATGCGTTTGCTCTACGTGACTGGGCGCACACGTCTGTCGGCGACCTGATCACCCACATCGACGAGATCAACCGGCTCAATGTGTTCCCAGTCGCCGATTCCGACACCGGCGCAAACATGCTGTTCACCATGCGCTCGGCACTGGCCGAGGCCAACACCGATGCGAAGTCCACCGATGTCGTCAAGACGGCGGCTGCGCTGTCCGCCGGGGCGCTGAACGGTGCACGCGGCAACTCCGGCGTGATTCTCTCCCAGATCCTGCGGGGCATCGCTGACGTGACCGCACGCGCGGCTGCCGACTCCGATGACGAACTCCGCCAGATCGATGCCGCGCTGCTGGGCGCGGCACTGCACCGCGGGGTTGGCCTGGTTGTCGCCTCGATGGGCGGCCGGGAAATCCCCGGGACGATCGTCTCGGTGCTGAAAGCCGCCGGTGACGCGGTCGAGCAGTCTGCGAGCGCCGGGGAAGGGCTGTCATCGGCGGTCACAGTCGCCGGTGAGGCCGCGGTGATCGCGCTGGAGAAGACTCCCGAGCAGCTTTACGTGCTGGGCGACGCGGGCGTGGTCGACGCCGGTGGCCGCGGCCTGCTGGTGCTTCTGGATGCGCTGCGCTCGACGATCACTGGGCAGGCGCCGAATCGCAAGGTCTACGAGCCCGCGCCGCGCCGGCCGGTCCCCGAAATCGCCACCCAGCCCCCAGCACCGCAATTCGAGGTGATGTACCTGCTGGGCGGGTGTGACACCGAGGGTGCCGACTTGTTGCGCGAGCGGCTGGACGAGCTCGGTGAGTCGGTGGCCATCGCGACGTCCGGGGTCGTCGGTGGTTACTCCGTCCACGTCCACACCGACGACGCCGGAGCGGCGATCGAAGCGGGTCTGGCGTTCGGCGCTCCGCGGCGGATCCAGATATCGATGCTGACCAGCGGCACCAGCGGGCTGCCACCGGGCAGCTGGACGCGGGAGCGGGCGGTGCTGGCCGTCGTCGACGGCGACGGCGCGGCCGAGTTGTTCGGCGGAGAAGGGGCCTGCGTGCTACAGCCCGATCCGCTTGCCGAGGACCCGACGACGGTGATCACCGCCCAGCAGTTGTTGCGCGCGGTCGTCGATACTGGGGCCGCGCAGGTAATGATCCTGCCCAACGGCTACGTCCTGGCCGAGGAGTTGGTGGCCGGGTGCACCGCGGCCATCGGTTGGGGGATCGACGTGGTTCCGCTGCCCACCGGATCGATGGTGCAGGGCTTGGCTGCGCTTGCGGTACACGAACCGGGTCGGCAAGCCGTCAACGACGGCTACACGATGGCTCGCGCCGCGGGCAGCGCCCGGTACGGGGAAGTGCGCGTCGCCACCGAAACGGCCTTGACCTGGGCAGGCACCTGCGAGCCGGGCAACGGGCTGGGCATTGCCGGCGACGAAGTGCTGATCGTGGCGCCCGACGTCGCTTTGGCCGCGACCGGCCTGATCGATCTGTTGCTGGGCGCCGGCGGCGAGCTGATCACGGTGCTCGTCGGCCAGGGCATCGACGCGGACGCCATCGAGTCGGCGCTGCGCGCCGATGTGCACGATCGCCATCCAGGCAGTGAACTGGCGATCTATTGCACCGGCCACCGGGGCGACGCGCTGCTGATCGGGGTCGAGTAGCCGTGACTTCTCTGACGACTGGAGCCGCCAGCTTCTTTTCATGCCGCTTGGGCGTGATGGGCCAGCCCGGCCCGGAGGATGTTGCGTGCGGCGTGTTCGTCTGCCGGTGCGCTGTGCTGGCGGGCGGTCGGCCGCAACCGAAACACGTACGCCCGCCTCACAACAGATCCACTCCGCTACGAGCAAAGCGACCGCCGAACATGACCGCACCCTATGCAACGACACCGACAAAACACACTGCGCAACCCTGTTCAA
>DASXJI010000405.1:0-3989 GCA_036497495.1 Mycobacterium sp. | reverse complement strand
GGCCCAGGACGCTACCGTGATGTACGGCTATGCCGGCAGCTCGGCGGCCGCTGCACGTGTCACGCCGTTCACGGCCCCACCGTCGACAACTAACCCGGCCGGCGCGGCCAGCCAGGCCGCCGCAGTCACTCAGGCTAGCGGCACCGCGACTGGCAACGGCGTGCAGTCGGCGCTGTCCCAGCTGAGCTCGACGATTACCTCGACGCTACAGAACCTCGCATCGCCAGCCGCGTCGTCGACGCCGTCGACGTCGTTGTCCAGTCTGCTTTCCGAGCTCCTGAACGGCCTTGGTGTGACTTCCACCTCGGGCACGACCGGGATCGCGGGGCTTGGGTCTACGGGGCAAAGCTTCTTGGAAAGTCTGGCTCTTGAGCCCTTCAATCTCGGGGGGTTTTTTGGCTTGTTCATGGGGATGAACGCGTTGACGCCCCTTATAACTACGCCGATGAACATCGCGCTCAGCCAAGCAATGACCCCCGTTGCCGCGGCCGGCGGATTTCCGATGGCTGCTGCCCCGATGGCCGCCGCGGGCGTGGGGGCTGCTGCCGGGGGGTTGGGCGGTATTGCGGGTTTGGGCGGACTGGCGGGCCTCGGGCAAGCAGCCTCAGTTGGCACCTTGTCGGTACCGCAGAGCTGGGGCTGGGCCGCGACACCGCAGGCGGCGATGATGGGCGGCGTGCCGTTGGCGTCGGCCTTGCCGGGCGCCAGTCTGGGGGCGGCAGGTGGGCTACCACTGGCAGCTGGGCTCCCGATGATGGGCGGGATGGGGCGGGCCGCAGGGGTGGCCGCCGCAGCGGGCGTGGGCGGCGCAGTTGCTTCCAAATACGGGAAACCCCGCCTTGTGGTGGCCCGCCCGCCATCCGCCGGATACCCGCCGGAGCCGGAATACGAGTCGCCAGCAGCGGCGTATCCAGTACCCGCCGGATTCCCGAAGAACGGACACGCGCCCCCCGGCTACACGCCGGCCATCGTGTACCTGCCGACCAACGGACATGCGCCACACACCAAATGATGAAGGAAGGCGATTCGTTTCGTTTGGGCCACGGCGACTGTGAGTTTCCGATCAACACGATTAAGGAGCAAAGGATATGCCTTCACGTTTTATGACTGACCCGCACGAGATGCGGTCGATGGCGGGCCGTTTCGATGTGCACGCGCAGACGGTTGAGGACGAGGCCCGCAAGATGTGGGCGTCGAGCCAGAACATTGCCGGGGCCAGCTGGAGCGGTACCGCTCAGGCCACCTCGTACGACACCATGGGCCAGATGAACACCGCGTTCCGCAACATTGTGAACATGCTGCACGGGGTGCGCGACGGCTTGATCCGCGACGCGAACAACTACGAGAGCCAAGAGCAGGCCTCTCAGCAGATCCTGTCCAGCTAGCTCCCTTACCCTCAAACGTCTTAGGAGAACCCTCATGTCGATTAGTTACCAGTTCGGCGACGTGGATGCCCACGGCGCGTTGATCCGCTCGCAGGCCGCTTCGCTGGAGGCCGAGCACCAGTCCATCGTGCGCGATGTTTTGGCTGCCGGTGACTTCTGGGGCGGCTCGGGTTCAGTGGCCTGCCAGGAGTTCATCACCCAGTTGGGCCGCAACTTCCAGACCATCTATCAACAGGCCAACAGCCACGGCCAGAAAGTCCAGACCGCCGGCAACAACATGTCGTCCACCGACTCCGCCGTCGGCTCCAGCTGGGCCTAACACGATAAGTTACCGCTAGGCCGGATCGCCCAGATCGCGTTCGAGACTGTGCTAATCCTCCTGGTCGAACTCGAGTTGGTTGGAGGTCGTTTGCGATGGCGCGAATCTCAAACTCCGCGGCTCGAGAAACTGCCGATTCGGTGCCAAATATGGCGAGCATGAGCACAGACGACGCCGCCCGGCTTGCCCCGATGCGCCGCGCGCTTCTGGATCAACAAGTCCGCGCGCCCGGTTCGGGTTCGGCCACCCGATCGGGCGGGGTCACCTCGCGATCCGCGTCCGGGCCGCTGCCCCTTTCGGCTTCGCAATCTCGGCTGTGGTACTTGAGTCAACTTGCCCCGGACTCGCGCGCGTTTAATGAAGTGATCGAGATCCGTAAGACCGGTGCGCTCAACGTGGACGCGCTGCGCCGTGCACTGAGCGCGGTGGTCGCGAGGCACGAGGCGTTGCGAACAACCTTCGACTCTGTCGACGGTGTGCCTCATCAAATCGTCCGGGAGCCAACGGAAATCGCCCTGCCCGTCTCCGATTTGTCAGACGTCCGTCCCCAGGACGCCGTCGCGCGAGCCGTTGACATTGTCGCCGCCGACTCGCTGCCTGCCTACGACCTTGCCGCCGGGCCATTGATTCGTCCGCGGCTGATCCGCATCACCGAGGAAGACCATCGGCTATATCTCGGCCTGCACCAACTGATTTGGGACGGCACGACCCTGAAGCACATCGTATTCCCGGAGCTCGTTGCCTTCTACCGCAGATACGCCATGGGGCTGCCGTCGTCGGTGCCTGACCCCGAGGCGCAATACGCCGACTACACAACCTGGCAGCTTGAGTGGCTTCGCCGGCCGGAGGTAGCCGACCGAATCACGCGCTGGCGCGGGCGGCTCGCCGGCATCGTGCCGACCCAGCTGCCGCTCGATTACCCGCGACCGCCTCAGCAACGATTTGTCGGCGGAACGATCCCGCTGACAATCGATCACGCCACTGTTGAAGGACTTCGCCGGGCGGCTCAGGCCACCGGCGGCACACTTTTCCGCGTGCTGGCCGCCGCATACGCCTGGTGGTTGCATCTCTACACCGAGTCCAGTGACGTCGTCTTCGGCACCCCGCACAACTTGCGCCAAGGGAGCGATTTGTCCGCGGTGGTCGGTTACTGCGTCAGCCCGGTCGTCGTGCGCTGCCACGTCTCGGGCCAGGAGTCCTTCACCGAGATGGTCGGTCGGATAGGCCGCGTGGTCACTGATGCGCTGGATGACGTCGTGCCGTTCGAAACCCTGGTTGCGGCTCTTGGCGTGTCGCGGGATCCGAGCAGCAATCCGCTCTTTCAAACGGCATTGGCATTGCAGCCCCCGTTGACTTCGCCGGCCCACGACTGGTCGCTGAACCTGGTGGAATCCGACGTTTCAGACGCGGTGGGGTCGTCGAAGTTCGACATCAGTATCGAACTGGAGGAGCGGCCGGAGGGGCACGTCGCAGGACGACTCTTTTTCAACGCGCAGCTGTTCGACCGTGAGACGGCACGCGAGATGGCATTGTGCTGGTGCCGCTTGCTCGATGCTGTTGCGACGGCGCCTGAAATTCCAATGGCCGACCATGATCTGGTCACGCCGGATGAACGGGGACGTCAGCTCAGCCGGAATCTGACCACTCAGCATGGCGGTCCGTCGGAGGCGCAGTGCGTTCACGAGGTCATCAGCTCGCAGGTCGAACGCGCGCCGGACGCGGCAGCCGTACACGTCGGCGACACGACCCTGACCTATCGGCAACTGGACGACCGCGCGGCGGCCATCGCGTCGCGGTTGGTGCAGGCGGGCGCCGGGCCCGGCACGGTGGTGGCCGTGCTCCTGGACCGCACGCTCGACCTAGTGGCGGCCGTTCTGGGAATTCTTAAATCTGGCGCGGCGGTTCTGCCGCTGGATCCGCGTCAACCGATCGCCCGAAATACCTTCTGCATCAACGACGCCGGCGCGAACATAGTTCTGACCGATCATCAGTTGTCCACCGGCGGGGAGGCGGTCAGGGCCACCGTCGTCAACCTCGACGATTCCTGGCGACATGCACCTCAGCAGGCCGCCCCGCTAATCGGGTCGCCAACCGACCTCGCCTACGTGATTTACACGTCCGGCTCCACCGGTCGCCCAAAGGGCGTGCTCATCGAGCATCGCAGCGTAACGAACTTGATGCAGACCATGTTTCGCGAGTTTGGCGTCGCCGCCCCCGACACCGTGCTGTCGGTGTCGTCCATCAGCTTTGACGTCGCGCTCGGCGACATCTTCTGTGCGCTCTCG
>DASXJI010000404.1:0-2697 GCA_036497495.1 Mycobacterium sp. | reverse complement strand
GTCGGCGCGCTTCCCGGCTTCGAGCACGGTTCGTTGACGCTGACCACCTGGGTCGGGTGGCTGACGTTGCCGGTCGCGTCGCGGGGCCCGATCACCGACAACACGGCGCCGACGCCGCCGCCGGTGCAGAACGGGCGTGTGGCGTCGACGTTTTCGAGCTTGCCGATTGCGACGCTGCGCGAGCAGACCTCGGTCAGCAGGCTCGGTTTGAAGCCGGCGGCGGACGGGTCGGCACCCGGAGCCAGCTTGCTCGGATCGGCGGGCGTGTCGAGGATGCCTTCCGGGCCCAGGTTGGTGGCTCCCGACGCCATCGGGTCGTAGCCGGCCCCGGCGGCCGAGGGCCTGCTCTGGAAGTAGCGCGGCAACGGATTGCCGTCCTTGTCGGTGAACGACTGGCCGATCAGCAAGCTAGCGACCGGCCTTCCCGAAGCGTCGATGATCGACCCTTCCGCCTTGGCGTGCAGTCCGGGCAGCAGCGCGATTGCCCAGACGGCCAGCGGGTAGATGACGCCGGTGATCACGGTCAGCAACAGCAGTGCACGCAGTGCGGCCCAGTGCTGGCGAACGAGGTTGGTGAAGTTCATATCAGCCCATCCCGGGGATAAATTGCACGACCAGGTCGATCAGCTTGATGCCTATGAACGGGGCGACGATGCCGCCCAGTCCGTAGAGATAAAGGTTGCGGCTCAACAGCTTTGACGCACTGCTGGGCGTGTACTGAACGCCCCGCAACGCCAGCGGGATCAGCACGACGATGATGATCGCGTTGAAGATCACCGCGGAAAGAATCGCCGACTGTGGGCTGTGCAGGCGCATGACATTGAGCAGATCCAGACCGGGGAACAGCGCCACGAACATGGCCGGGATGATCGCGAAGTACTTGGCGATGTCGTTTGCGATCGAGAAGGTGCTCAATGCGCCACGGGTGATCAACAGCTGCTTGCCGATCTCCACGATCTCGATCAGCTTGGTGGGATCGGAGTCCAGGTCGACCATGTTGCCGGCTTCCTTGGCCGCGCTGGTCCCGCTGTTCATTGCCACGCCGACGTCGGCCTGAGCCAGCGCCGGCGCGTCATTGGTGCCGTCACCGGTCATCGCGACCAGCCGGCCACCCTCCTGCTCACGCTTGATCAGCATCAGCTTGTCTTCGGGAGTGGCTTCCGCCAGGAAGTCGTCGACCCCTGCTTCCTCGGCGATCGCTCGCGCAGTCAACGGGTTGTCCCCGGTGATCATCACCGTCCGGATGCCCATCTTGCGCATCTCGTCGAACCGAGTGCGCATGCCGTGCTTGACCACATCCTTGAGATGGATGACGCCGAGCACATCGGCTTCACCGTTGTTGACGACCCCTACGACCAGCGGGGTTCCGCCGGCGGCCGAGATGCCGTCGACGATGTCGCCGAGCATGTCGGGAATCGTCCCGCCCTGCTCCCGGATCCACTTGATGACCGAGTTGGCCGCCCCTTTACGTAACTGTCGTCCGCCGAGGTCGACGCCAGACATCCGCGTTGTCGCGGTGAACTCGACCCAGTGAGCGTTACTGAGTTCGCCGGGTGAGCGCTCCCGCAGCCCATAGGCCTGTTTCGCGTAGACGACGATCGAGCGACCCTCCGGCGTCTCGTCGGCGAGGCTGGACAGCTGCGCGGCGTCGGCGAGCGCCTCGGCGGTGACGGCCCCGACGGGAAGGAACTCGGAAGCTTCCCGGTTACCGAGCGTGATCGTTCCGGTCTTGTCCAACAGCAGCGTGTTGACGTCACCGGCGGCCTCGACCGCGCGCCCCGACATCGCCAGCACGTTGCGCTGCACCAGCCGGTCCATGCCGGCAATGCCGATCGCCGACAGCAACGCGCCGATGGTGGTGGGGATCAGGCACACCAGCAGAGCCACCAGGACGACGCCGCTGACGCCGTTGGCGGTCAGTGCCGATGTGTCTGCCACGCCGGGGTTGTCGATCTTGGAGTAGATCGCTAGTGGCTGCAGTGTGGCCACCGCGAACAGGAAGATGATGGTCAGAGCCGCCAGCAAGATGTTCAGCGCGATCTCGTTCGGTGTCTTCTGCCGGTTGGCGCCCTCGACCAGAGCGATCATCCGGTCGATGAAGCTCTTGCCGGGCTCCTGGGTGATCTTGACCACGATGCGGTCGGACAGCACGGTGGTCCCGCCGGTGACCGCGGACCGGTCGCCTCCGGACTCCCGGATCACCGGTGCTGATTCACCGGTGATGGCCGATTCGTTAACCGACGCAATGCCTTCCACGATTTCGCCGTCGCCCGGGATGATGTCGCCCGTCTCGACGACGACGATGTCGCCCTTTTGCAGCTCCGGCGCCCGGACGTCTTCTTGGAGGCCCGGATTCTCCGGCGTCCAGCCCCGAAGTCGACGAGCGATAGTGTCCGCCTTCGACTTTCGTAGGGTATCGGCTTGCGCCTTGCCGCGCCCCTCAGCGACAGACTCAGCCAGGTTGCCGAAAAGAACTGTTAACCAGAGCCAGAACACCACCAGCCAGCCAAACCAGGATGAATCCCGAATCGTCAGGAGCGTCGACCAGAGCGCGCCGATCTCGACGATGAACATCACTGGGTTGCGCCACAGGGTGCGCGGGTCGAATTTGCGGAGTGCGTCGGGCAGAGATTTCGCCAGCAGTGCCGGGTCGAGCAATCCACCCTGGACGCGACCGCCCGCTGCGTGGCCACCCTG
>DASXJI010000403.1:0-3506 GCA_036497495.1 Mycobacterium sp. | reverse complement strand
TAGGACCGGCCGAGACTCCACCTGTGCGCCGGTCGGCCCCTCAGTGTCGAACTCTTAGCAGAGTTCGAGAGGGCTCGTGGTGAGTGTTGCGCTCTGCGCCAAACTCGGCATGAGTGCTTCGCTTGTCGGCTGCAATCGCTCACGAAACGTCAAGATTCGATTTCACGTAGGTTGCAATCTGCAATCCAATGTGGCCACAGGCGAACACACGGGCTCACCCTCATTGGGGAACCTCCCCAAATGGAGTGAACGCTCATGGAGATATCTGAATCAGGTCTTCCAAAATCATACAATCCAGCCACGTCGCTGAAGATCCGAGTTCAAGACGGCGACGTCGTCGAAGTACCGGCACACCGCGCGACTCACGACTTGCTGCGATCCGCCTTGCCGTTCAGAACATTTCGGTGGTACTACGGCCAACGCCACTACTCGGGCAGTTACTGGTCTGCGACCATGTCTGCACACGTCATCTACGAATCACGCCTGGAGCTGAGTCGCCTCCTGATGGCCGACTTCGACCGGTCTGTCAGATTCATTGTGGCGCAGCCATTCCTAATCAAAAGCGAGGTCCAAGACGTTGTCCGTAGCCACATTCCGGACTACCTTTTCCTCACCGACATGAACCCTGTGCTGGTGGACGTGAAGCCACGCGAACACGTCAGCGACACAAAGGTCGCCGAGACCTTCGCATGGGTACGGAACGAAGTCGAGTCCCTTGGGTGGCGATTCGAAGTCGCAAGTGAACAGCCGCCCGTACTTTGGGACAACGTCCGCTTCCTGGCCGGGTATCGGCGCGCGGAGTCGATCAACGATTCTGCCCTGCGCGCTCTTCGGGCCACGCAGTTCGACAACGTGACGTTCGGCGATGCCCTACGCAACGTCGATGGCGCAGAACCGCTGACCCGTGCAGCGCTGCTGCACATGCTGTGGACCCACGAGGTGAGCACAGATTTGTCGAAAGTTCTGTCGTCGCAGTCGATCCTCAACCCGCGAGTTGCGGCATGACGTGGGCAGGTATCCGCATCGGTGTCGGGACGCGGGTGATGTACGACGGCGAGGTTCATGTGGTGACCGAATGGCTGCCCACCGCGCAGGGCACCGATATCGTCCTTCGCGGCCCGATATCGGTGTGCCGGGTATCGCTGGTGGAGCTTGTCAGCGGTAGACGGGCGCGGCTGTTGACTGACAGCGATGGGCCCGAGCCAGACGATGCCATCGATCCGGCTGCGGTGGTGCTGGGAAGCCTGTCAGCGCACAAACTCGACGAGGTAAGTGAGCGTGCCGCGCACCTTCGGGAAGTACTCACCGGATTTCGGTCAGGTAGCAGCGAGGCTGCGGGCCCCGGGGAACCGCGACCGCAGTTTGATCCGAGCACGCCGTTGATCGACCGTTACGCGGCGAAGGCAGTGGAACTCGGCATTGCGCCAAGGACGATCCGTCGATGGGCGGCGGCGTATCAACAACACGGCGAGGCGGGACTCGTTTCCGCCCGGTTTCCGCACACAAGTCAGGTCGACCCGCGGTGGAGTGAAGCGGCACTGGCCATCATGCGTGAACACACGCAGGAGTCGAAGCCCTCGGAGAAGGCGGTCATCTATCAAACCTCGAAGCGCCTCGAAATCTGCTTCGGGGCCGGCGTTGTGCCAGAACCGTCCCGGGCGACGGCGTACCGAGAGCTCAATCGACTTGAGGCCCAGCACCGCACCTTCAAAGGCGCCACCGCGCGCAATCGCGATATCGCCACGCGACCGAAACGGCCCTACGGAAAACTGCAACCGACCCGACCAGGGGAGTATGTAATCCTCGATACCACCCGCCTAGATGTGTTCGGCGTGGACCCAGTTACGCTGCGGTGGACGCGAATCGAACTGACCGCGGCGATGGATTGGTACACCCGCTGCATCGTAGGGTTACGGCTCACCCCGGTCTCGACCAAGGCGGTCGACGCTGCCGCGATCATGTTCCAGGTGTACCGGCCGCCGCCAGCACCGGCTAGCTGGCCCGACTACGCAGTGTGGCCACATCACGGCATCCCCCGAGCAGTCCTCATCGACCCTGACCAACTCGTCACCACCCCGGGCAAGGGGGCATCCGGGCCATCGCTGACGCCAGAAACGATCGTCGTGGATCACGGAAAGACCTATGTCTCCGAACACCTCAACAGCGTGTGCCAACGGTTTGGTATCTCCATTCAGCCTGCCCGCATCCGCGAAGGCCGCGACAAGGGCCCGCTCGAACGCTTCTTTCGCACTGTGCGTGAAGGGTTGTTGCAGTACTTGCCCGGCTACAAGGGCCCCGACATTAATTCACGTGGTCTTGACGTGGAAGGGCACGCGTTCTTCTACATCGACCAACTGGAGGCCATCGTGCGCGAGTGGATCGCCGTGGTGTATCACCACACTCGTCATAGCAGCCTATTCGATATGCATCTTCCCAGGGCGACGATGACTCCGGCGCAGATGTTCGCGCACGGTATGGCTCGGGCCGGCTATATCGAGGCGCCGAGGGACCCCTTCCTTGCTTATGAGTTCCTGCAAGTGGAGGCCCGGACAATCCAGCATTACGGCGTGCAATGCGGGACACTTCGCTACACCGGCGAGATTCTGTCGGAGCTGGGGAACAGGACAAGCCCCTACACAGGGAAGTTCCGGAACCGTTGGCCGATTCACGTCGACCCCGACAACATCGCCCATGTCTTCATCAGGCACCCCGATTCGGGGGAGTGGCATACCTTGGAGTGGGAGCACGCCGCGCACGTTGAGGCGCCATTCAGCGAGGAAGCACTGCAATACGCCCGCCGTATTGTTCTGCAGGAGCATGGGTTTGTTGATGATCAGTTGGCGCTCGATGGGCTGCTGACGCGTTGGAACCTGCATATGGGAACCAGCGCCGCCGAGCGGCGTATGGCGTTGCGGATGTCGCGTCAGGACGAGGCGCTGAGCAATCAGATCGAGACCACCGACGCTGCTGTGGTGGCCGGCTTGCCGGCCGTGCAGGCTGTCACCGAGCCGGCGGATCGACCGCCACCTCGCCGAGATGAGACGGCTGTCAGCGACGACGATACCGACGACGAACTGGCCGAGGACTACGACGACGACAGCATGGACTGGGCATGACCGACCTCCAAAATGTTCACATGGGTCACAAGGAGGGGTGGGCGAGGATCGTCAATGCCACACCTCGCGTCCAACCCGAACGCCTCACCGCCCGCAAGTGTTCGGCTCTGAGCCCTTCACGAAAGGTGAAGTACGACAAGCAACGACGTGACTGGCACGCCAACATGGGCGTACTGCGGACGCCGCAACTCCGAGGACTACACGACACGCTGTGGGACATCGTGGACAGCAATCTGCACGACAACGACCGCGCCAAAGGTGCTGTCGCTATCGAAGGAGCGGCCGGTCTCGGCAAGAGCACCGCCGTCGAGCAGTTCGCCAAGGAATTCCACCTGCGCGAGGTCGCCGAGAACGGCCCCAGAACCGGTGAGGGCAACGAGCGCTGGCCGG
>DASXJI010000402.1:0-3484 GCA_036497495.1 Mycobacterium sp. | reverse complement strand
GTCGGCGGCGATCCCGAGGCGGCTGCGGCGTGGCGGGCCATGGTCGAGCGACCGATCGGCGCCGCGATCGCCGACGCGATGCGCAACGACGTGGTGCGCGGCGTCGTTGCGACCGACGCGCTGATCGGCACCTTCGCCCGACTCGACGACGCGTCGCTGCTGCAGAACGTCTGCTTCCTGTACCACCTGATCGGCGGTGGGGTCGGCGACTGGCACGTCCCGGTCGGCGGCATGGGTGCGGTGAGCGCGGCGCTGGCCGCCGCCGCATCCGCTCACGGGGCCGAAACCATCACCGGCGCAGAGGTTTACGCGATCGACCCGGCCGGCGAGGTGCGTTACCGCCACCGCGACAATGAGCATGTGGTCCGCGCCCGATTCGTGTTGGCCGGCATCACACCCGCGACGCTGGCCGGCCTACTCGGTGAACCGGCGCCGACCCCGGCGCCTGGCGCTCAAGTCAAGGTGAACATGGTGCTGCGGCGGCTACCAAGACTGCGCGACGACAGCGTGACACCCGAGCAGGCATTCGGTGGAACGCTGCATGTAAACGAAACCTGGTCGCAGCTGGACGGCGCCTATTCGCAGGCAACCGATCACGTACTGCCGGACCCACTTCCGTGCGAGATCTACTGCCATTCGCTGGCCGACCCCAGCATCCTGTCGCCCGAGTTGCGCGATTCCGGCGCGCACACGTTGACGGTGTTCGGTCTACACACGCCACACGCGGTGTTCGGCACCGAGCGTGACGCGCTCACTGAGGCCGTGTTGTCATCGCTGAATTCCGTTCTGGCCGAACCGATTCAGGATGTACTGTTGAACGACGCCGACGGCTCGCCCTGCATCGAGACGACAACCACCCTGGACCTGGAGCGCCGGCTGGGAATGACCGGCGGCAACATCTTCCACGGTGCCTTGGGCTGGCCGTTCGCCGAGGACCACGACGAGCTGGATACCCCGGCTCAGAAATGGGGCGTGGCCACCGGCCACCAACGCATTGTGCTGTGCGGCTCAGGATCGCGCCGCGGCGGTGCGGTCTCCGGTATCGGAGGTCACAATGCCGCGATGGCGGTACTCGCGTCGCTCAGGTAGACGGTTAGCGCGTGTCGATGGTCGCGTAGTTGCGCTCGGTGTAGCCGGTGTAGATCTGGCGCGGGCGGCCGATCTTGCTGGGCTCACCGTTCATCTCGCGCCAGTGGGCGATCCAGCCGGGCAGTCGGCCGAGCGCGAACAACACGGTGAACATCCGGGTTGGGAATCCCAACGCCCGGTAGATCAGCCCGGTGTAGAAATCGACGTTCGGGTACAGCTTGCGCTCGATGAAGTAGTCGTCGGTTAGCGCCGCCTCTTCGAGTTCCTTGGCGATGTTCAGCAGATCGTCGTCGCCGCCCAATTTGCCGAGGATCTTGTCCGCCTGCTCTTTGACGATGCGGGCCCGCGGGTCGTAGTTCTTGTAGACGCGGTGTCCGAAGCCCATCAGCTTGACACCTTCTTCGCGGTCCTTGACCTTACGGACGAACTCGCTCACATCGTCGCCGCTTTCCCGGATCTGCTCGAGCATCTCCAGCACCGCCTGGTTGGCGCCGCCGTGCAGCGGGCCCCACAGCGCATTGATGCCACCGGAAATCGACGTGAACAGGTTGGCCTGCGAGGAGCCGACCAGTCGCACCGTCGACGTCGAACAGTTCTGCTCGTGGTCGGCGTGCAGGATGAACAGCAAGTCCAGCGCCCGAACGATCTCCGCGTCGGGCTCATAGGGCTC
The DNA here is from genome assembly GCA_036497495.1 of Mycobacterium sp. Taxonomy (GTDB): domain Bacteria; phylum Actinomycetota; class Actinomycetes; order Mycobacteriales; family Mycobacteriaceae; genus Mycobacterium. Next base: position 1,725 of record DASXJI010000402.1, on the reverse strand, counting down.
GGCGGGCAGGCCGAATGTCATCCGCAGGAAGTTCTCCACCAAGGTCAGCTTGTTGTCCGGGTAGAGAAACGGCTGACCCACCGACTTCTTGTAGGCGTAGGCGGCGATGGTCGGCAGCTTGGCCAGCAGCCGGATCGTGGACAGGTCGACCTCTTCTTTGTCCATCGGGTCCAGCGAATCCGGGTAGTAGGCGCTCAGCGCGTTGACGACGCTGGACAGCACCGGCATCGGGTGGGCGTTGCGCGGGAAACCGTCGAAGAACCGCTTCAGGTCCTCGTGCAGCATGGTGTGTCGCTGAATCTGGTTGGTGAAGCCGGCCAGCTGTTCCTTGTTGGGCAGCTCTCCGTTGATCAACAGGTAGCTGACCTCGATGAAGGTCGATTTCTCGGCCAGCTGTTCGATCGGATAGCCGCGGTAGCGCAGGATGCCGGCGTCGCCGTCGATATATGTGATCGCGCTTTTGGTGGACGCCGTGTTGACGAAGCCGTTGTCGAACGTCGTATATCCGGTCTTGGACAAGAGTGAGCCGAGTGCGATGCCATCGGCCCCCTCGGTCGCGTGAACGATTTCCAGGTCCAACTCACCACCCGGGTACTGAAGAGTGGCGGAGTCGTCGTTTGCTGCCACTGGAACCCCTTTGCGGTCTCGGCTGATCTGGCCCTACAAGCTTGCTACTAGGTGAAGGTAGTCGCTGTCGGGGCGGCGCGCCTGCTCGGGGTCGGGTCTGCTGAAGTTGGGGCTTTCCGCCAGTAAAGCCGGCCCGCTCGACGGCCTTTACTCGATCTTGACCGCGCGTTGAATACCCACCCGGACGATCGGGAACGTGACTACGCTTCAAGCCGTGGAACTGGGGGTTTTGGGACCTCTCCGGGTCCGACAAGACGGAGCACCCGTCGCGATTCCGGGTGCCAAACCTCGTGCCGTCCTCACGATGCTCGGGCTACACCACGGCTCGGTCGTCTCGGCCGACACCCTCGTCGAATTGCTCTGGGGCGAGGATCCGCCACGCACCGCCGCCAAAGCCCTGCAAACCCACATCTCCGCGCTGCGCCGCGCCCTGGGTGACGGCTTCGTTCTGACGCAGGGGACGGGCTGGGCCCTCGCCGAGAGCAAGGTTGATGCGTCGCGTTACAAATCAGCAGCCCGACTCGGACGCGATGCCGCAGCGACCGGCGACATCAGCCAAGCGGTGGCTCGCTTCGAGGAAGCGCTCGCCCTCTGGCGAGGTATCCCCGAATTGCCAGACGGTAGGCGAGGAACATCGGAAAAGACACGATGGACCGAGGGCCACGCCGCGCTCGTGGAGGATCGAGCCGACGCGCTGCTCGCGACGGCCCGCGCCGCGGAGATCATCGGCGAGCTCGAGGCGGCGGTGGCCGAGGCGCCGCTGCGCGAGAGGCGATGGGGGCAGCTCATGCTCGCCCTCTACCGCGCCGGCCGGCAAGGTGACGCTCTTGGCGCTTATCAGCGGGCACGGACAATGCTGGCCGACGAGTTGGGAATCGATCCCGGGCCGGAGCTTCGACGACTCGAGACCGCCATCGTCGCACAGGATGCCTCACTCGATGTTGTTGTAGCACAGAATCTTCCGTCGGTCATGCGCGCAGTAACCTTTCTACTCACCGACATTGAGGGATCGACTGCCGCCTGGGAGGCAGACGCCGCGGCTATGGCACTGGCGCTTGCCCGACACGACGAACTCGCGGAACAGGTGGTCACGTCGCG
>DASXJI010000401.1:0-2056 GCA_036497495.1 Mycobacterium sp. | reverse complement strand
CCAGAGGCCCGCGTTCAAGCGTGGCTGGCCAACTTCGAGTCCGCCCTGGCGGCGCGCGACATCGACCGCGTGGTGGCTACGTTCGTCCCGGACAGTTTGTGGCGGGATCTGGTGACGTTCACTTGGAATATCAAGACGATCGAGGGCCGCGAAGGCATCGCCGACATGTTGCGCGCTCGACTCGCCGATGCCGACCCGTCGGGATTCCGTACCCGGGAAGCACCGACCGATGATGGCGGTGGTGTGACATCAGCGTTCATCGAATTTGAAACCGCCGTCGGCCGAGGTGTCGGTCATCTGCGGCTCAAGGGCGATCTCGGTTGGACGCTGCTAACCGCGCTAGATGAGCTCAAGGGCCACGAGGAGCCGATTGGTTCTCGCCGCGTACTTGGCGCTGTGCGCGCCCCCGATCCGGACAGCCGGTCATGGGCGGAGAAGCGTGCGGAACAGGAGGCGTCGCTGGGCTATTCGCAGCAGCCCTACGTCGTGGTTGTCGGCGGCAGCCAAGGCGGAATCGCGTTGGGTGCCCGGCTACGCCAGCTGGGGGTGCCGGCAATCGTCGTCGACAAGCACGCGCGCCCGGGCGACCAGTGGCGAAAGCGTTATAAGACGCTGTGCCTTCATGATCCGGTGTGGTACGACCACTTTCCGTATCTGCCGTTCCCGGCGAACTGGCCGGTGTTTTCGCCGAAGGACAAGATCGGCGACTGGCTGGAGTTCTACACCGGGGTGATGGAGATTCCGTACTGGATCTCCACAACGTGTCTGTCGGCGGCGTTCGATGCCCAGGCAAAGCGGTGGACGATCGAGGTCGACCGCGACGGCGAACGCCTCACGTTGCGGCCCACCCACCTGGTGCTTGCCACAGGAATGGCGGGAAAGCCAAACGTGCCGAAGCTGCCCGGCCAGAACGTTTTCCGTGGAGACCAGCATCATTCGAGCCAGCACCCCGGCCCTGACCGCTATGTGGGAAAGCGCGCCGTGGTGATTGGTTCCGGGACCTCCGCGCACGACATCTGTAAGGCCCTGTACGACAACGGGGTTGACGCCACGATGGTGCAGCGCGCCTCCACCCTCGTCGTCACTTCTGACGCGGTGCTGGAAATCGCGCTCGGCGGCCTTTACTCCGAGCAGGCGGCGGCCGACGGTATCACCACCGAGAAGGCTGACCTGACGGTCGCATCGCTGCCGTACCGAATCATGGCGGACTTTCAGAAACCGATTTCGGACGCAATGCGGCTGCGCGACAAGGACTTATACGACCGCTTGGAAAAGGCCGGCTTCCGGCTGGACTTCGGTGACGACGACTCCGGGCAGTTCATGAAGTACCTGCGACGCGGCGGCGGCTTCTACATCGATGTTGGCGCCTCCGACCTGATCTGCGACGGCAGCATCAAGCTATGCCACGGCGGGGTCGAGCGGCTGACCGAGGAGTCGGTGATTCTGGCCGACGGCACGGAACTGCCGGCCGATCTAGTTGTGTACGCCACCGGCTTCAGGTCGATGAACAGCTTTGTGGCGGACATCATCGGTCAAGTGGTGGCCGACAAAGTCGGCAAGGTATGGGGCTTCGGCTCGGGCACCACACAAGACCCGGGGCCGTGGGAAGGCGAGCTGCGCAACATGTGGAAGCCGACCCAGCAGGAGAATCTGTGGTTCCACGGCGGTAACCTGCACCAGTCGCGGCACTACTCTCTCTTTCTCGCCCTGCAACTGAAGGCCCGCTATGAAGGCATCCCCACCTCGGTGTACGGCCCGCAGGAGGTGCACCACCTGAGCTAGTGACCTTCAGTCGGATACCGTTGCGCCGCAACGTATTCGGTGTTTCGATTGCACGCCTCTCAGCGGGTCGCCGCGATTCCTCCCTCGCTGCCGGTCGCGTCGGAGGCCGCGGCTTCGACGAGCGACCAGTAGCGTTTTTCACGCGCGGTCAGCTCGTTTGACGTGATAGCACCGAAGGCGGCGGCGTCGCGCTCGAATCGGACCGGCGCATCGGGCAGCGCGTCCGGGCCCTCGAGCCGAAAACAGCTCGGTGCGAGCGGACCGAACAGCAGGG
>DASXJI010000400.1:0-21436 GCA_036497495.1 Mycobacterium sp. | reverse complement strand
CCGGCCGCCCTCCAGTCGTGGGTGAGTTGTGCGGCAGCCTGCATCAACGGCTACCCATTCGCTTCCCTGGTTGTAACACGTTCTAGTCTGAGGGTCCAGCGACCGTTCGCCTGGACGCAACCGGGACGGGTCGTATGGTGGGCATACCGAATTGAAAGCCACGTTCTAGGAGGGCGTCGTGCGAGTGATAGTCGACCACGACCGGTGTGAAGGCAACGCAGTGTGCTTGGGAATCGCGCCAGATATCTTCGACCTCGATGACGAGGATTACGCGGTGGTGAAGACCGACCCGGTTCCGGCCGATCAGGAGGCGGCGGCCGAGCAGGCGATCCACGAATGCCCGCGGGCAGCCCTGCTACGCGAAGACTAGAGGTATTCATAAATTGAGTAGCAGCACGAATTCGGCCGATCTGTCCGGAAAGGTCGCGGTGGTGACCGGCGCGGCCGCGGGCCTGGGCCGCGCCGAGGCGATCGGCTTAGCCCGCGCGGGCGCAACCGTCGTCGTCAATGACATCGCCGCCGCGCTCGGCGCCTCCGACGTCATCGACGAGATCAACACCGCCGGCTCCAAAGCCGTCGCGGTCAGCGGCGACATCAGCCAGCGTGACACAGCCGACGAATTGATCAGCACCGCCGACGGATTAGGCGGCTTGAGCATCGTGGTCAACAACGCCGGGATCACGCGCGACCGGATGTTGTTCAACATGTCCGACGAGGATTGGGACGCGGTGATCGCCGTGCACCTGCGCGGCCACTTCCTGCTGACCCGCAATGCCGCCACCTATTGGCGGTCCAAGGCGAAAGAGTCCGGCGGGTCGGTCTACGGCCGCATCGTCAACACCTCGTCGGAGGCCGGTCTGGTGGGCCCGGTCGGTCAGGCGAACTACGGAGCGGCGAAGGCGGGCATCATCTCGCTCACGTTGACTGCCGCGCGCGGCCTCGGTCGCTACGGAGTGTGCGCCAACGCGATTGCGCCCCGCGCTCGCACCGCGATGACCGCCGACGTCTTCGGCGACGCGCCCGAGGTCGCCGACGGCCAGGTCGACCCGCTCTCGCCCGAGCACGTGGTCACGCTGGTCCGCTTCTTGGCATCGCCCGCGGCCAAAGACGTCAACGGCCAGGTCTTCATCGTCTACGGGCCAAAGGTGACGCTGGTGTCGGCGCCCACCGTCGAGCGCCAATTCGCCACCGACGCGCAGGCGTGGGAGCCGGGCGAACTCAGCGACGAGCTCCAGAGTTACTTTGCTGGACGTGACCCGGAACGCAACTTTGCGGCGACCGGCTTGATGGAGTGATCAGCCCCGCCTTGGGGGCGGGCTGAGCTGACTAGAACACGTTGCAGAATGAAATACACCACAAAGGCTCTGACCTGCTGAAATTACTTACTTTTGTCTAATTCTGCCTTTCTTTGACACGCCGAACTTGTTCTAGTTACGATTGGCCGGCTCACGCGGACCGCTGTCGGCTCAGACACAAGCTAAAGCGGCGCAACCGGGAAACAAGGGCTTCGCTTTGAGACGTGGAGACACCCGCGCGAGAAGGGAAACAGGTTGATCGAACAGCTCGCGGTCCCGGCCCGGGCCGTGGGCGGTTTCGTCGAGATGGCCCTGGACACCTTCCGCAAGACATTCCAGCGGCCTTTCCAGTTCCGGGAGTTCCTCGACCAGACCTGGATGATCGCCCGGGTCTCGCTGATCCCGACGCTGTTGGTGGCGATCCCGTTCACCGTTTTGGTGGCGTTCACGCTCAACATTCTCCTTCGTGAGATCGGCGCCGCCGACCTCTCCGGTGCGGGCACCGCGTTCGGAACCATCACCCAGCTGGGGCCCGTCGTCACGGTGCTGGTGGTGGCCGGCGCAGGCGCCACCGCAATCTGCGCCGATCTGGGTGCGCGCACTATCCGCGAAGAGATCGACGCGATGCGAGTGCTGGGCATCGATCCGATTCAACGCCTGGTGGTGCCCAGGGTGCTGGCGTCGACCTTCGTCGCGCTACTCCTCAACGGGCTGGTTTCGGCGATCGGCATCGCCGGTGGTTACGTCTTCTCGGTGTTGTTGCAGGGCGTCAACCCGGGGGCGTTCGTCAACGGGCTGACCGTGCTGACTCACCTTGGCGAGCTGGTCCTGTCCGAGGTCAAGGCTTTACTGTTCGGCGTGGTCGCCGGACTGGTCGGTTGCTACCGGGGGCTGACGGTCAAGGGCGGGCCGAAGGGCGTCGGCGTCGCCGTCAACGAGACGGTGGTTTACGCGTTCATCTGCCTTTTCGTAATCAACGTCATCATGACCGCGATCGGTGTGCGGGTGCTGTCCCGGTGACGCGCGAATGAGCCGCGACATCGACGAAGACCCCGGCATGGCCCGGGTTGAGGAGTGGCGCGCATGAGCTACGACGCCACGGTGCGGATTCGCCGTTTCTTCCACCGGTTCGCCGGGCCGGTCGATACCTTCGGCGAGCAGGCGCTGTTCTACGGCGAGTCGATGCGCTACATCCCGAACGCGCTCACCCGCTATCGCAAAGAGACGATCCGGCTGATCGCCGAAATGACGATGGGCACAGGCGCATTGGTGCTCATCGGTGGAACGGTCGGCGTTGCAGCGTTTTTGACGCTGGCGTCAGGCGGCGTAATCGCCGTGCAGGGCTATGAGTCGTTGGGCAACATCGGTATTGAGGCATTGACTGGGTTCCTGTCCGCGTTCCTCAATGTGCGCATCGTCGCTCCGGTGGTTGCGGGGATCGCGTTGGCCGCCACCATTGGTGCGGGTACGACGGCACAATTGGGCGCGATGCGGGTCGCCGAGGAGATCGATGCAATCGAGTCGATGGCCGTGCATTCGGTGTCCTACCTGGTGTCGACCCGGCTGATCGCGGGTTTGATCGCGATCGTGCCGCTCTACTCGCTTGCTGTACTGGCCTCGTTTTTCGCCGCGCGGTTCACCACGGTGTTCATCAACGGGCAGTCGGCCGGTCTGTACGACCACTACTTCAGCACCTTCCTGATTCCCACCGATCTGCTGTGGTCGTTTCTGCAAGCCATCGTGATGTCGATCGCGGTGATGCTGATCCATACGTACTACGGCTACAACGCTTCTGGCGGTCCGGTGGGTGTCGGCCTGGCAGTCGGCCAAGCGGTGCGCACCTCGCTGATTGTGGTCGTCGTTATTACTTTGTTCATCTCGTTGGCGGTCTACGGCGCGTCCGGTAACTTCAACCTCTCCGGGTAAGGGGGACAGTGGCAAGCACCGGTGCGCAACGCACTCACGTCAGGCTGGCAGCGGCGCTGCTGGCCTCTCTGTTGGTGGCGTTTGTGGTGCTTACCTACCTGTCCTACACCGCAGCGTTTTCCCCGATCGACACCGTCACTCTGACCGCGCCGCGGGCCGGGCTGGAGATGGACCGCGGCAACAAGGTGAAATATCGCGGCATCCAGATCGGCAAGGTCGACGACATCAGCTATGCCGGCGAGCAGGCTCAGCTAAGGCTCGCCATTGACGGCGGCGAGTTGCACTACATCCCCTCCAACGCCGCCGTGCACATCGCCAGCAGCACCATCTTTGGCGCGAAGTCAGTGGAGTTCATTCCACCGAAATCACCGTCGCCCGCTGCGTTGCGCCCGAATGCGCACCTCGCAGTGTCGGCTGTTTCGCTGGAGGTCAACACGCTGTTCCAGTCGCTCATCGGCCTGCTGCAAAAGATCGATCCTGTCGAGTTGAACGGCACGCTGAGCGCGCTGGCCGAAGGTCTACGGGGACACGGCAAAGACCTGGGAGGAGTGCTGTCGGGACTGAATACCTTGACGCAGCAACTCAATCCAAAGCTACCCACTCTGCAGCAGGACTTCCGGAGGACGGCCGCCGTCGCCAACATCTATGCGGATGCGGCACCCGACCTTGTCACCGTTTTCAACAACACGCCGACGATCGCCAGGACGGTGGTGGATGAGCAGAGCAATCTGAATACTGCCCTGTTGTCCGCAATTGGCCTGTCCGACAACGCCTATGACACGCTGGCGCCGGCCGAGCAGAATTTGATCGACGCGATCAAACGGCTGCGCGCCCCGCTGAAGGTCACGGCCGACTATTCGCCGGAATTCGGCTGCCTCTTCGGCGCCATCAACCGCGGTATCCAAGAATTCGCACCGATCCTCGGCGTGCGGAAAGCGGGTCTGTTCACCTCGTCGAGCTTCATTCTGGGTGCGCCGACGTACACCTACCCGGAGAGCCTGCCGAGGGTCAACGCCTCCGGTGGTCCGAACTGTCGCGGGCTACCCGACCTACCCACCAAGCAGACCGGCGGCTCCTGGTATCGCGCTCCATTCCTGGTGACCGACAACGCGAACATCCCCTACGAGCCGTTCACCGAGCTGCAGGTGGACGCCCCATCAACGCTGCAATGGTTGTTCCACGGCGCGTTCGCAGAGCGGGACGACTTCTGATGGACAGCCACGAATCGCAGCGCTCCATCATGGTGAAGGTCGGCATCTTCACGGTCACAATGCTGCTGGTGGCCTTCGGTCTGGTGGTGACGTTCGGGGAGTTCCGGTTCGGGCCGTCAAACACCTACCACGCCAACTTCATTGACGCGACACGGCTGAAGGGAAACCAGAAAGTACGCATTGCCGGGGTGCCGGTCGGCGCCGTGAAGGAGGTCAAACTCAACCCCAACAACACCGTGGACGTGGCTTTCAGTGTGGACAAGCGCTACACGCTGTACTCATCGACACGCGCGCTGATCCGCTACGACAACTTGGTGGGCGACCGGTTCCTGGAAATCACTTCGGGCCCTGGGGAATTGCGCAGGCTCCCGCCCGGGGGGACCATCGACCAGCGCCACACCCAGCCGGCGCTGGACCTCGACGCACTACTCGGTGGCCTACGCCCGGTTCTCAAAGGGCTGGATGCCGGCAAGGTCAACACCGTCAGCAGCTACGTGATCGACCTGCTGCAGGGCCAGGGCGGCGCACTGTCCAACTTGCTGGCCAACACCAACTCGTTCGGGTCGACGCTCGGCACCCGCGACCGCGCTATCGGTGGCGTGATCACCAACCTCAACGCCGTGCTGGCCACCGTCGATGCCAAGGGGGCGCAGTTCTCTGACACCGTCGACCAACTGCAGAAGCTGATCACCGGACTGGCCGAAGGCCGCGACGCGATAGCGGGCGCGATACCACCGCTGGCCACCACCACGTCGGATCTGACCGACTTGCTGAAGCGGTCACGCCGACCGCTGCAAGGCACCCTGGAGAACCTCCGCCCGCTCGCGGGTGAGGTCGTTGATCGGCTGCCCGAGGTGAACAACGACATCGAGCAACTCGGCGAGGACTATCTCCGGCTGTCGGCGCTCGGTGCCTACGGTGCGTACTTCAACATCTATTTCTGCACGGTGTCGCTCAAGATCAACGGCCCGGCCGGCAGCGACATCATCATTCCGATGGGTGGCCAGGTGGATCCGAGCAAAGGCAGGTGCGCTTTTGCCAACAAGTAGCACCCACCGCCGCGACCGCGACCCACTCCGCACCGGGATCTTCGGAGTGGTCCTCGTGGTGTGCGTCATCCTGGTCGCGTTCGGCTACACCAAGTTGCCGTTCTGGCCGCAAGGGCGGCCCTACACCGCCTATTTCGCCGACGCCGGCGGGATCAACCCCGGCAACGACGTATTTGTTTCCGGCATCAAAGTCGGCCAGGTGCAAGCGGTCACGCTCGCCGGCGACACCGCCAAGGTCGCCTTCACCGTGGATCGTCACGTGAACGTCGGCGATCAATCGCTGGCCGCAATCCGCACCGAAACGATCCTCGGTCAGCGGGCGGTCGCGGTGACCCCGGCGGGATCCGGTATCGCCACCACGATCCCGTTGAGCCGGACGACGACGCCGTATGCGCTTGGCTCCGCGCTGGAAGACTTGGGCCACAACGCCGGCGACTTGGACAAGGCCCAGTTCGAGAAATCGCTGAAGGTCCTCACCGATGCCCTGCACGACGCCACGCCGCAGCTCCGCGGGGCACTCGACGGCATCACCTCGTTGTCCCGCAGTTTGAACACCCGCGACGAAGCACTGGAAAAGCTTCTGGCGCATGCTAAATCGGTAACCGGAGTGCTCGCCGAGCGTGCCGGGCAGGTGAACAAGCTGATCGTCGATGGAAACCAGTTGTTCGCCGCGCTCGATGCGCGCCGAGCCGCGCTAGGGGAGTTGATCTCCGGCATCGACGACGTCTCGGCGCAGCTGTCCGGTTTCGTCGCCGATAACCGCAAGGAATTCGGCCCGGCACTGAGCAAGCTGAACACCGTGCTGGACGACCTCAACGAACGTCGTGACTACATCAGTGAGGCGCTGAAGCGGTTGCCGCCCTACGCAACTACGCTCGGTGAGGTGGTCGGCTCCGGGCCCGGATTCAACGTGAACGTCTACGGCGTGATTCCCGCACCCATCGTCGGGATGATGTTCGACGCGGTCTTCCAGCCGGGCAAACTCCCGAACAGCTTCGCGGACTACTTGCGCGGGCTTGTCCAAGAGCGCTGGAAGTTGAGGCCGCAGTCGCCATGACACTTTCCTCCGCTTTACGCGAACGTCGTCGCGGGCTGCGGTTGGCGTTGGCAGTCTTGCTTGCCGTCTTCGTCGCGGTGGGCGCCTACGTGGCCTGGCCGGGCCGCGGCGGCAACAAGATCGTGGGTTACTTCACCTCGGCGGTCGGGCTGTACCCGGGTGACCAGATCCGGATCGTGGGCGTGCCGGTAGGCACCATCGAGTCGATCGAACCGCGCGCCGAAGAAGTGAAGATCACCATGTCTGTGGATCGGGATGTCAAGGTTCCCGCGGATGCTCGCGCAATCATCATGTCGCCCAATCTTGTTGCGGCGCGCTTCATCCAGCTAGCCCCCGCATACACCAGCGGGCCGGCGTTGCCCAACGGAGCCACCATCGCGTTGGCGCACACCGCCGTGCCGGTCGAGTGGGATGAGGTCAAGCAATCGCTGACTGATTTGGCCAAGCAGCTGAGCCCTGCGGTCGGACAGCTGCAGGGGCCGTTGGGCAAGGCGATCAACCAGGCCGCGGATACGTTCAACGGCAACGGTGACTCGTTCCGTACCTCACTGCGCGAGCTCTCGCGAGCCGCTGGGCGGCTGGGTGATTCACGTACCGACATCTTCGGCACGGTCAAGAACCTGCAGGTGTTGGTCGATGCGCTTTCGGCCAGCAACGAGCAAATCGTCGCGTTCTCCGGGCATGTGGCCTCGGTATCGCAGGTGCTCGCCAAGAGCTCGACGCACCTCGACAACACCCTCGGAACCTTGAACCAGGCACTGATCGACGTCAAAGGCTTTCTACAGCAGAACAACTCGACGCTGATTGGAACAGTCGACAAACTCACCGACCTGACCCAGGTGTTCAGCGATCAAAGCGAAGACATCGAGCAGGTGCTGCACGTCGCCGGACCCGGTATCGCCAACTTCTACAACATCTACGATCCCGCACAGGGAACGTTGAACGGGCTGATCTCGATCCCCGAGTTCGCCAACCCGGTGCAGTTCATCTGCGGCGGTTCGTTCGACACCACTGCGGGTCTGTCCGGACCGGAGTACTACAAGCGCGCCGAGATCTGCCGCGAGCGGTTGGGCCCGCCATTGCGCCGGCTGACGTTCAACTACCCGCCGCTGATGTTCCACCCGCTCAATATGATCACCGCGTACAAGGGCCAGATCCAATACGACACCCCGGAAACGCAGGCCAAGTCGCAGACCCCCATTCCGGACCTGCACTGGATACCGGCTCCCGGCGCGCATCCGCCGAGTCCAGCTGACCTGCAGGCGTTGATGGTTCCGCAGGCATCGACCAACGGCCCAGCACCTGGCGCGGCCGCCGGGGCGCCGAATCCATTCGGTCCACGGCCGGGTCCTCCACCAGCTGCCCCGGCGCCGCCATTGCCGTTGCCGGCCGAGCAAGGGGCAGGGCGATGAGGCGGATCTGGTTGCGCGGTGGCGCATTAGCGGCAGGCGGCGTCCTGCTGGCGGGCTGCCAGTTCGGCGGATTGAACTCGGTCGCTCTGCCCGGTACCGCCGGCCACGGCTCTGGCTCATTCTCGATCACGGTCAATCTGGCCGACGTGGCGACTCTGCCGCAGAATTCGCCCGTCATGGTGGACGACGTCACGGTAGGCAGCGTTTCGGGCATTGACGCGATGCAGCGCGGCGACGGAAGTTTCTACGCGGCGGTCAAGCTGACACTGGACCGCAACGTGGTGTTACCGGCCAATTCCATTGCCCGGGTGGCGCAGACCTCGCTGCTTGGTTCCCAGCACGTCGAGTTGGCGGCGCCACCGAATCAGCCGCCGTCGGGCAGGCTCGTCGACGGTTCGGCCATTCAGGAGGCTCGAACCAGTCGCTTTCCGACCACCGAGGAAGTGTTCTCCGCGCTCGGTGTCGTGGTCAACAAGGGCAACCTGGGTGCGCTGCAAGAGATTACCGACGAGACTTATCAGGCCGTCGTCGGTAGGGAAGGCCAGTTCAACAACCTCGTGCCGCGACTGGCCGAACTGACGGCGGGGCTGAACAATCAGGTCAACGACATCGTTGCGGCCATCGACGGGCTGGACCGGTTCTCGGCGATTCTGGCCGACAACAAGGACAGCCTCGGGCAGACGCTGGAAACGCTTCCCGAAGCGCTGCGAGTACTCAACAAGAACCGTGACAAAATCGTCGAGGCGTTCGGCGCTCTCAAGAGAGTGGCGAAGGTTGCGGCGCACGTGCTTTCGCAGACAAAGGTGGATTTCGCCGCGGATCTCAAGGACATTTACGCCAACACCAAAGCGCTGGCCGACAACCGCAAGAACTTTGTGACGTCGAACCAGTTGCTGCTGACGTTCCCGTTCCCGAACTTCGGCATCAAACAGGCGGTACGCGGCGACTATCTCAATGTGTTCACCACCTTCGACCTCACGGTCCGACGGCTGGGCGAGACGTTCTTCACCACGTCGTGGCCGCTGGACCCGAACATGCTGCACATGAAGGACATTCTCAATCCGCCGGACTTCTTACTCGGTGAAATGGCCAATCTCTCCGGGCAGGCCGCGGATCCGTTCAAGGTCCCGCCGGGCACACCAGCAGGGAACAACTGATGCTGGATCGACTGACTCGCGTCCAACTGGCGATCTTCGCGGTGGTCACGGTGGTCACTGTCGTCATCATGGCGATCTTCTATTTGCGGTTGCCGGCCGCGATGGGTATCGGCACCTACCGGGTGACAGCCAACTTCGTCGCCGCCGGCGGGCTGTACAAAAACGCAAACGTCACCTATCGCGGGGTCGCTGTGGGTCGCGTCGACTCGGTGGGTCTCACCGCCGACGGCGTCGACGCGGTGATGCGGCTGAACAGCGGCACCAATGTCCCGTCGAACGTCACCGCATCGGTGAAGAGCGTGTCGGCCATCGGTGAGCAGTACATCGACCTGGTGCCTCCCGAGCATGCGGCCACGACCAAGCTGCACAACGGATCTCGCATCGACCGGAACAACACCGTGATCGGTGTGGAAATCGCGACTCTGCTGCACCAGTCGGAGACACTGGTCAACAGTGTCGCTGACACCCGATTGCGCGAGTTGCTGCACGAAACCTTCAACGCGTTCAACGGATCCGGGCCCGAGCTGGCCAGGCTGCTCGAGTCCTCGCGCCTGCTGGTGGACCAGGCCAATGCGGACTTCCCGCAGACGTCGCAGCTGATCGATCAGGTCGGCCCGTTTTTGCAGGCCCAAATTCGCTCCGGAGATGACATCAAGGCGCTGTCGGATGGCCTGGCGCGGTTCACTTCCGAAGTGCACCAAGCTGATCCACAATTGCGTACGCTGCTGACGGTCGTGCCGCCGGCGGTGGATCAGGCCAATACGGCGTTCTCCGGTATCCGCCCGTCGTTCCCGATGCTCGCGGCCAACCTGGCCAACCTGGGCAGGGTAGGCGTCATCTATCACAAGTCGATTGAGCAACTTCTGGTGGTGTTGCCGGCATTGTTCGCCGCGATCATCACCGCGGCCAACGGCGAACCCCAGGACGAGGGCGCCAAGCTCGACTTCAAGGTCAACGTCGACCCGCCGCCGTGCACCACCGGATTCATTCCGCCACCGCTGATTCGGACCCCGGCTGACGAGACGCTGCGGGAGCTCCCGACTGACATGTACTGCAAGACCGCCCAGAACGACCCGTCCGCGGTACGCGGCGCGCGCAACTATCCGTGTCAGGAATTCCCCGGCAAGCGGGCCCCGACCGTGGCGCTCTGCCGTGATCCCAAGGGGTATGTGCCGATCGGGACGAACCCGTGGCGCGGCCCGCCGATCCCGTACGGAACCCCGGTCACGAACGGCTTGAACATCTTGCCGCCCAACAAGTACCCCTTCATTCCGCCGGGCAACGACCCGGATCCGGGGACACCGATCGCCGGGCCGCTTCCGCCCGGCGTAGTCGAAGGACCCGGCCCGGCGCCGCACCAGCCGTTCCCGCAGCCGCCGCCACCCAACACCGGTGGGACCGACGGTCGGCAGGCGTGGATTCCGCCGTCGCCTTACCCGCCGCAGAACCCGCAGATACCGTTCCCCAAGGCCGTTCCCGCGCCGCCCCCGCCAGAGGGGTTGCCCGGAGCGCCGTACCCGCCGGCAGAAAAGCCCTGGGGCCCACCGCCCGGCCCGGTCCCGCAGGCCAACGGCACGGCATACACCACCTACGATGACAGCACGGGAGTATTTCAGGACCCCGCGGGTGGTACTGGTATCTTCGCGCCCGGCAAAGTATCGACCGCGGAGAACTGGTTGGACCTGATGCGTGACCCGAGGCAGTTGTGACCGAAGATGAGCAGACCGCAAGCGCGGCCGAGCCGGGCGCAGCGGGTCAGCGGCTGACAAGCTCTGAGCCGGTGACGCGACGCCCGCGCCGGCGGGCTTCGCGGGCCGCCGGTCCGCACAGCGGTGAACCGGCCGCGACGACGGTCCGGGTCGAGACGGCGCCCAAGCCGGTCAAGCGGATCAACACGCCGGTCGGTCCGCCGCCGCGCCGGCCTGCGCACCGCAGGCGGGTCGGATGGATTGCGCTGGCCGCCAGTCTGGTCGGGATCGCGACGCTGGCCGGCGGCGTGGGTTTCGAGATCTATCAGCAGCGTCAGGCCGATGCGAACCATGCCCGGGTCCAGCGCTTCGTCGACACCGCCACCCAAACGGTGGTGAATATGTTCAGCTACAAACAAGACAACATCGATCAAAGCGTCGCCAGATTCGTCGAGGGGACCAGTGGGCCCCTGCACGGCATGCTCAGTTCGAACAACAACATCGAGAACATCAAGGCGTTGTTCCGTCATACCGACGCGAACTCTGAGGCGGTGGTCAACGGTGCTGCGCTGGAAAGCATTGACAGCGTCAGCGACAACGCGTCGGTGCTGGTATCGATACGCGTCACGGTGACAGACCTGGACGGGGTCAACAAGCCCTCCATGCCCTACCGGATGCGGGTCATCGTGCATGAAGATGAAAACGGGCGGATGACCGGATACGACCTGAAGTATCCCGACGGGGGCAATTGATGCGATGGTTGATCGCGGCCATCGTGAGCTTGCTGACCACCACATTCGTCGGGTTGGCCGGGGCCGGCGGTTGGCTCTACTGGCAGAGGGTCGAAACCCGCGGTGAGCAGTCAGCCCGCGCGGCGCTTCCGCCGCTGGCCACCCGAGAGATTCCCGAAGTGTTCGCCTACGACTACCAGACGGTTGAGCGCAGCCTGGGCGCCGCGTACCTGTTGCTGACGCCGGCCTATCGCCATGAGTTCGAGAAGAGCGCCAACGAGAAGATCATCCCTGAGGCACGCAACCGTGAGGTCGTCGTGCAGGCGAGCGTGGTCGGGGTGGGAGTGATGGCGGCGCAACGCAATTCGGCATCGGTGATGGTGTACATGAACCGCACGGTGACCGACAAATCCCGGCAACCGCTCTATGACGGTAGTAGGTTGCGGGTCGATTACCAGCGGATCGGCGGCAAATGGCTGATCAACTACATCACGCCGATCTAGCCGACCAATCGCGTCAGCGGCACTGGCCGATCTCGTTGCAGTCCAACGGGTAACGCTCGACCGGGACTGGCAGCGGTCCCTGGAAGGCGAGCGTGAAGGGTGTCTTCGTCATCGCGGGCTGAAGGCCGCAGACATCACCATGAATGCTGGTGTGCGTGCCGGAAAGCGACACGTCGTCAAAGGCGTAAATATCCGTCGACGCCGCGGTGGTGCCGTCCGGGCACGAGACGCCGTTGGACTTGTCTACTTGGAAGGTCCACAGATCGCTGGTAAGTCGGGCTCGGCCAACGAAGTTCGCCATCTTCTCCGAGCGGCTGATCGCCCGGGCTGTGGTGCTGCTGACGTTCAGTGCGCAGAGGTCGGCGGCGATGACGGGGTCGGTGAAATCAGGGATGGCGCGCTGGCGGGATGGCGCATCACACAGAGCCAAGATCTTCCAGTTCGTCGAGGGCACGCCCGCTTCGGTGAAGCTGTACATCCCGTCTGGTGGCGGACCGAGCGCTTTGGCGGGGGTCGATGTTCCCACAGCGACAAGTGTCATGACGGCGGCGGCGGTCAGGCCGCGGGAGGCGATCACCTTCATGCTCCCTTCCGGTTCAGCTGTTTGACGGATGACCAGCAGCCAGCGCATCGAGGAAGGACCGGGCCCATCGGTCGACGTCGTGCGCCAGTACCTGACGTCGCAATGCGCGCATCCGGCGCCGCCCCTCTTCCTCAGTTTGGTTGAGCGCCGCCTCGATCGCGTCTTTGACGCCCTCGGTGTCGTGCGGGTTGACCAGGTACGCCTGTCGCAGTTCGGCTGCGGCTCCGGTGAATTCGCTGAGCACCAATGCACCGCCGAGGTCGCTGCGGCATGCCACGTACTCCTTGGCGACCAGATTCATCCCGTCGCGCAGCGGGGTGACCAACATGACGTCGCTGGCCACGTAGTACGCAATGAGCTCGTCGCGGGGAACCGGTCGATGTAGGTAATGCACTGCCGGGTGGCCGACTTCGGCGTATTCACCGTTGATGTGACCGACCTGGCGCTCGATGTCCTCGCGCAGCTTCTGATAGCTGTCCACCCGTTCACGGCTGGGTGTGGCGAGCTGGACCAGCACGGCGTCATCGGCTTTCACGCGGCCCTCGGCGAGCAGCTCGGCGAATGCCTTGAGACGCACGTCGATGCCCTTGGTGTAGTCGAGCCGGTCGACGCCGAGCAGGACCTTGCGTGGATTGCCGATCTCGGCCCGGATCTCTCTGGCCCGTCGGCGGATGTTGCGGTCACGGGCCTTCTGGTCGAGTTCGGTCGAGTCGATGGAGATCGGGAAAGCGCCCACCCGCACGGTCCGGCCGTTGACGCCGACCTCACCGAAGCGCGACCGCACCCCGATCGAACCTCGGGACGTGTTCGCGCCGATCAGGCGCCGTGACAGGATCAGGAAGTTCTGCGCACCGCCGGCCAGATGGAATCCGACCAAGTCCGCGCCCAGTAGACCTTTGATGATTTCGGCCCGCCAGGGCAGCTGCATGAACAGCTCGACGGGCGGGAACGGGATGTGCAAAAAGAACCCGATCGTCAGATCGGGCCGGAGTTCGCGCAGCATCGCAGGCACCAGTTGCAGTTGATAATCCTGCACCCAGACGGTGGCTCCGCTGGCCGCCGCGCGTGACGTGGCTTCGGCGAACCGGCGGTTGACGTCGACGTAGCGGTCCCACCACTGGCGGTGGTAGATCGGTTTGACGATGACATCGTGATACAGCGGCCACAGGGTGGCGTTGGAGAAACCCTCGTAATACTCTTCGACGTCGTCGGCCGACAGCCGCACCGGGTGCAGCCGAAGGTCCTCCTCGACAATGGGTTCGTCCACGACGTCCACGTCGTCGTCGACCACGCCGGGCCACCCGATCCAGGCGCCGCGACGGCGGCGCAACAGCGGCTCTAGGGCCGTGACCAGCCCGCCCGGGCTGCGCTTCCAACGAGTACTGCCGTCGGGCAATCGCTCCATGTCAATCGGCAGCCGATTGGCGACCACCACGAAGTCGGACACGCCGGAGACAAGGTCCTTCGACCTCTTCCCTCCCGCGCTGGGCACTTACACCTCGATTTTCGCGGGCCCAATACCGAGCATCGCGAGGAAGACGCGGCATTCGTCCGCGTCGGTTGCGTAGGCCGCTACTACGCGCCTGGCCTGACTGGCGGTGTCGTCAGGCAACGGGGCCACGTCGTCGATTTCAGGGGTGTCAGATTTAGCGGGCATGACATAACTGTATGCGAAGGGCGTAATCAGCCGCAGAGTGCGCTGTCACCCGCCGATCGGACCGTTACGGGCTGGCCGTAATGTGTAAGCACTCGCCCGGCGACGATACGGGCCGTGCAGCGGCCCGAGCAGAAGCTGGGCCATGCGACACAGCTGACGCGAATGAGGTGGGCCAATGGCAGTCCCGGTTGAAGCGAAGTCTGAAGCGTTGGTGGCCTACGAGACGCTCGACGAGGGCCGCATCGCGCGCATCTGGCTCAACCGGCCAGAGGCACATAATGCTCAGAGCCGCGGTTTGCTCGTGCAACTCGACGAGGCGTTCCTTCGCGCCGAGGCTGACGACGCGGTGCGGGTGGTGATCTTGGCGGCCCGCGGCAAGAATTTCTCCGCCGGCCACGATCTGGGTTCGGAGCTGGCTCTCGCGGAGCGGGCCCCGGGTCCGGCTCAGCTGCCCAGCTTCCGGATCAACGGCTCCAACCGCGATGCCGTCGCGGAGAAGACCTATCTGCAGGAGTGGCACTACTTCTTTCAGAACACCTGCCGCTGGCGGGATCTGCGCAAGATCACCATCGCCCAGGTACAGGGCAACGCGATCTCCGCGGGCTTGATGCTGATCTGGGCGTGCGACTTGATCGTTGCGGCCGACAATGCGAAGTTCAGCGACGTCGTCGGCGTCCGGATGGGCATGCCCGGCGTCGAATACTACGCTCACCCATGGGAATTCGGCCCGCGTAAAGCCAAAGAACTACTGCTGACCGGCGATTCACTGGATGCCGACGAGGCCTATCGGCTCGGCATGGTGTCCAAGGTCTTTCCGGCCGACGAGCTTGCCGACAAGACGCTGGAGTTCGCGCGGCGCATCGCCGAGCGGCCCACCATGGCGGCGCTGCTGATCAAGGACTCGGTGAACGCCGCTTCGGATGCGATGGGCTTCACCGAGGCGCTGCGCCATGCGTTTCACATCCACGAGCTGGGTCACGCGCATTGGGCCGCGCACAACGAGAACCGGTACCCGATCGGACTGCCGCCCGACGTCGAGGACTGGCGCAGCCCCAAGCCGACGAAGATCGCCCGCAAGGACACTCCGTAGTCGTCACATGAGCCCTCGGGCCGCACCCGGGCGGAATTAGGCGTTGTGCCCGCCTCCGAGCGATTCTTTGTCCCGTGCGGGCCAATTCGCTCCGAGGCGGGCAGATGGTGCATCTCCTCCTCCCCGGGCCCGGTGTGGCAGGTGTGGTTCTATGACTAGAACCTGTTTCAGTTTCGGCGTGAGGAGCTGGCATGCGGCTTTCGTTCGAAGACCGGACTTACCTGGTCACCGGCGGTGGCAGTGGAATTGGCAAGGGGGTGGCCGCTGGCCTGGTGGCTGCCGGGGCCTCGGTCATGATCGTCGGGCGCAACCCCGACCGACTCGCCGGGGCCGTCAAAGACATCGAATCAAGCGCGGCCGGTGGCGGCTCGATTCGCTACGAGCCCGCTGACATCACCAGCGAGGAGGAGGCCACCCGCGCGGTGGATGCGGTGACGGCCTGGCACGGCAGGCTGCACGGCGTGGTGCATTGCGCGGGCGGGTCGGAGACCATCGGGCCGATCACTCAGGTCGACTCGCAGCTGTGGCGTCGGGCTGTCGACCTCAACGTCAACGGAACCATGTACGTTCTCAAACACTCCGCGCGCGAGATGGTGCGCGGCGGCGGCGGTTCGTTCGTCGGCATCTCGTCGATCGCGGCCAGCAACACCCATCGCTGGTTCGGCGCTTACGGGGTGAGCAAGTCGGCGCTCGACCACATGATGCAGTTGGCGGCTGACGAACTCGGAGCGTCGTGGGTGCGGGTCAACAGCATCCGGCCGGGCTTGATCCGCACGGAACTGGTCGCGCCCGTCCTGGAATCGCCGGAGTTGAGCGAGGATTACCGGCTCTGCACCCCACTGCCGCGGCCCGGCGAGGTCGAGGATGTCGCCAACCTCGCGATGTTTCTGCTCAGCGATGCTGCCAGTTACGTGACGGGCCAGATCATCAACGTCGACGGTGGGCTCATGTTGCGTCGCGGCCCGGACTTCAGCGCGATGCTCGAGCCGGTGTTCGGCGCTGACGGCCTGCGCGGAGTGGTCTGAGCCTGTCAAACCTGTCCACTGACCGGGATGGCGTTGCGCGGTCTGGTCAAAGCCGGTCCACCATCGAAGCATCGGAATATCGTTGCGGGTGCGGCAAGACAGGATGACATCATGACCCGACGGGTTATCGACAACATCGGCGACATCGCCGAGCAGCTGCGGGATCAGGGCGCTGAGGCCGAACGCCTCGGCCGGATGCCTGACGACACCGCCAAGCTGCTCAAAGCGGCCGGCCCGATCAAGCTGCTACAGCCCAAGCAGTACGGCGGATACGAAGCTCACCCAAGGGAATTCGCCGAGACGGTGATGGCCGTGTCCGCCCTCGACGGCGCGGCCGGATGGGTCTGCGGCGTGGTGGGCGTGCACCCTTGGCAGCTGGCGTTCGCCGACCCCAAGGTTCGCGAGGAAGTGTGGGGCACCGACGACAACACCTGGATGGCTTCGCCCTATGCGCCGACAGGCATCGCCGTCCCGACCGACGGCGGCTACACGTTCAACGGCCGCTGGCAGTTCAGCTCCGGGACCGATCACTGCAACTGGATCTTCCTCGGCGCCTTGCTGGGCAACCCCGACGGCAGCATCGCCGGGCCGCCGACCATGTTGCACATGATCCTGCCTCGCAGTGACTACCAGATCGTGGAAGACACCTGGAATGTTGTAGGGCTGAAGGGCACTGGCTCCAAGGACATCATCGTCAAGGACGCCTTCGTGCCGTCCTACCGGGTGATGAACGGTGACCACGTGATCGACGGCACCGCGCAGAAGGAAGCCGGCGTCACCGAATCGCTCTACAAGATGCCGTGGTCGAACATGTTCCCACTTGGCATCAGCTCTGCGGTGATCGGTATCTCCGAAGGGGCGTTGGCCGCGCACCTCGATTATCAGCGCGGGCGGGTTGGAGCGCAGGGCACCGCGATCAAAGACGACCCGTATGTGTTGTTCGCGATCAGTGAAGCGGCCGCCGATATCAACGCCGCCCGTCAAGA
Organism: Mycobacterium sp.; assembly: GCA_036497495.1. GTDB lineage: Bacteria > Actinomycetota > Actinomycetes > Mycobacteriales > Mycobacteriaceae > Mycobacterium. Next base: position 4,066 of record DASXJI010000400.1, on the reverse strand, counting down.
GTTGCTGGCCAACGTCGACAAGATGTGGGACGTCGTGGAGTCCGGACGGGAAGTCTCGTTCGAGGAGCGGGCCGTGGGCCGGCGCACCCAGATCCGGGCCGCCTGGCGGGCGGTGATGGCGGTGGATCAGATCTTCGCCCGCTCCGGCGGAAACGCGGCGCGGATGGATAAACCGTTGCAACGCTTTTGGCGTGATGCGCACGTCGGGCTGAACCATGCGATCCATGTGCCCAGCACCGTCTACCATGCCGCGGCGCTGAGTTCGATGGGCATCGAGCCCGCCGATCCGCTGCGGGCGATGATCTGATGTCGGACATCAAAAGCCTGGGCTACATCAAGATTCAGACCAGCGACATCGACCGCTGGCGCAGCTTCGCCTTCGACGTCCTCGGCTTCGCGCAGGGCAGCGGACCCGAGCCTGACGCGCTGTACTTACGGATGGACGAGCGCCCGGCCCGCGTCGTCGTCGTCCCGGGCGACACCGACCAGGTGGTACACGTCGGCTGGGAAGTGCGCGATGGGCTGGCGCTGCAACGGGTTCAGGAGACGCTTGAGCGCGCGGGGATCGCCGTCAAACCGTTGTCCGTCGAGGAGGCCGACGAGCGCAGGGTCGAGGACGTCTTCGCCTTCACCGATCCGACCGGCACGCCGACCGAGGTGTTCTTCGGGCCCGCGCTCGACCACAGTCCGGTCGTGACGCCGTTCGGCGCCACGTTTGTCACCGGCGCGCAGGGGTTAGGCCACGTGGTGCTGCCGACGATGGACCCGGCCGGCGCGTTCGCGTTCTACAGCGAGACGCTGGGCTTCCTGCCCCGCGGCGCCATGCGGCTACCCGCACCGCCGGAGTTCGGCCCGCTGCGGATCCGGTTCTTCGGTGTCAACGAACGTCATCACAGCATGGCTTTGTGCCCCGCGCCGCACGGCGGGGCGCCGGGGCTGGTGCACATCATGGTCGAGGTCGACTCTCTGGACGCGGTCGGCCGCGCGCTGGATCGTGTTGTCAAAGCCGGATTTTCGTTGTCGTCGACATTGGGCCGGCACACCAACGACAAAATGATCTCGTTCTACGTCCGGGCGCCCGGCGGGTGGGACATCGAGTTCGGCACCGACGGCATGAAAGTCGACGAAACGTACTACACCGCCGAGGAAATCACCTCCGACAGCTACTGGGGTCACGACTGGTCGGGTGCCGAGCCGTTGGCCGCGATGTGACTGTCACGCCCACTCACGCGGGCGACATCGCCAACTGGGACGTCGAAGCCGATGTGGTGATCGCCGGATACGGCATCGCGGGTGTGTCCGCGGCGATCGAAGCCGCGCGGGCAGGCGCCGACGTGCTGGTGCTGGAGCGCACCGGCGGCTGGGGTGGCGCTGCGGCGCTGGCCGGCGGATTCGTCTATCTCGGCGGCGGCACCCCGATCCAAAAAGCCTGCGGCTTTGAGGATTCCGTCGACAACATGCAGGCCTTTCTGTGCGCGGCGATGGGGCCGGGCGCCGACGTCGACCGGATCGCCGATTACTGCGCGGGTAGCCTCGAGCACTTCGACTGGCTGGCCGATTGCGGTGTGCCGTTCAAGCCCAGCTTCTGGGGTGAGCCGGGTTGGGAACCACCCGACGACGACGGGTTGATGTACACCGGCGGCGAGAATGCCTTCCCCTACAACCAGATCGCCACACCCGCACCGCGCGGACATGTGCCGCAGATGCAGGACAAGCGGACCGGCGAAAAGGGCGGCGGCTACATGCTGATGAAGCCGCTAGTCGAGACCGCCACCGCGTTGGGTGTGCACAGCATCGTCGATGCCCGGGTGCAGCGACTGGTTGTCGAGAGTGACGGTCGGGTGGCCGGCGTCATCGCGCGGCAGTACGGCAACGAGCTGGCGGCGCGGGCGCGGCGCGGAATGGTCCTGGCCACTGGCAGTTTCGCGTACAACGAGTCGATGGTGGCGCGGTATGCGCCGCGGATAGCCGGCCGGCCCGCGGCCTCGGTCGAAGAGCACGACGGGGTGGCGATCCGGATGGCGCAGGCGCTTGGCGCCGATCTGGCCCACATGGACGCCACCGAAGTGGCGTTTTTCGTCGACCCGCAGTTGATAGTCCGCGGCATCCTGGTCAACGGCCGCGGGCAACGCTACGTCGCCGAGGACACCTACCCGGGTCGCATCGGCCAGCTCACCCTCTACCAGCAGGACGACACCGCGTTCCTGGTGCTCGACGCCGAAGCGCATGAGCAAGCCATGGCGTCCCGGTCGGCGACTCCATTTCTGCTGCGGCCGCCGACCTGGGTCTGCGAGAGCGTGGCCGGCCTGGAAGCAGAGATGGGTCTGCCGACCGGCTCGTTGCAAACCACCGTCGCGGCCTACAACGACGGCGCCGCGCACGGTGAGGATCCGCTGCTGCACAAGAAGCCGGAATGGCTGCGCCCGATCGGCAGCCCGGTGGGTGCCATCGACCTGCGTGGCAACACCGGCGGCTTCACTCTCGGCGGCCTGCACACATCGCTGGCCGCCGAGGTGCTCAACGTCAGCGGCGAGCCGATCCCCGGTCTGTTCGCGGCCGGGCGGGCCACCGCCGGCGTCGCCGCCTGGGGATACTCCAGCGGCATCTCGTTGGGTGACGGCAGTTTCTACGGCCGTCGCGCCGGACGGGCCGCCGCGAACTCTTAGTCGCACATCAGGTCAGGGGCATGCGCTTGCGTGCCTCTTTTTCGCGCCTTGTGATGGCCACCACACTGTGCTATGAATAGGCATATACCTATTAGGAATATCGGGCAGGCCGGGAGGAACCATGACGAGCCAGACCGACGCATGCACTCCGAGCGCCGTCATCGATCGCATTTCACTGGTCCTGGACGCCTTTGACGGACCGGGCCGGCTCTCGCTGGCTCAGGTCGTTCGGCGCACCGGGCTGCCACGCTCCTCGGCGCACCGGATGCTCGAACGACTGGTGCAACTGCGCTGGCTGCGCCGGCACGGACGCGACTACGAGCTGGGCATGCGGTTGGTCGAGTTGGGGTCCCTTGCGGTGCATCAGGACCGGTTGCACAGCGCCGCGCAGCCATTTCTGCACGAGCTACACCGGGCCACCGGCCTGGTGGTGCACCTCGCCGTGCTCGACGGGTCCGACGTGGTCTACCTGGAAAAGATCGCCGGCGGGCTCGGTGCCGCAATTCCTACTCGCGTCGGTGGCCGTCAGCCCGCACACTGCACCGCGGCCGGCAAAGCGCTGCTGGCGTTTTCCGATCCGGACAAGCTCGACTTCGACTTCGACGTCGACCTGCTGACCCGCAAGACGCGATACTCGATCTCGACCCGTCGTCAGCTGACCGACGAACTCGCCGCGACACGGGCCCGCGGCGTTGCCTACGAGCGAGCCGAAGCGGTCGCCGGATTCGGTTGTGTCGCAGCGCCGATCGGCGATCCCGGTGAGCCGATCGCCGCCGTCTCGGTATGTGGCCCACTGGATCGGATGGCCTTCGACCACCGGCTGGCCGGGCCGGTGCGCACGACCGCCCTGAGCATTTGGCGCAACTACGACGACGGCGGTGCAGTCCGCGTGCAGCCGATCCTGCAGCAGCCCCGACCGCTGCACTCCACACCGGTCCGGGCCTTGCAGTACGCGTGAGCCTGGACGCCGAGTTCGCCAAGCTGCTACCGGCGCTCAACTCTTACTTCCCGCGGGTCGAGACGATGACCGGCCAGCAATTGCGCAGCGTGATCCGCGAGCGTGCCGTGCCGCCGCCGCGTCCCGCGCCGGTCCGTGCGGTTGCGGACCGCACCGTGCCCTCCTCGGCGGGCGACATCGCGGTGCGGATCTATTGGCCGGAAAAGACGTCCGGTCCCGTGCCCGTCGTCGTCTTCGCACATGGCGGGGGGTTCGTGTTTTGCGATCTGGATTCCCACGACGAACTGTGTCGCGCGATGACGAACGGCATCGGCGCGGTCGTGGTGTCTGTCGATTACCGGCTGGCGCCCGAATCACCGTGGCCGGCAGCAGCCGAGGATGTCTATGCCGTCGCGGACTGGGCGACGCAACAGGCCGCCGCGCTCGGCGCCGATCCGGGCCG
>DASXJI010000399.1:0-21148 GCA_036497495.1 Mycobacterium sp. | reverse complement strand
TACGGCGCATTGGCGCATCCCATGGAAGCCACCGGCATCGGCAGCTGTGACGGCGTTAAAAACCTTGTCATCCAATCGCTTTCCGCTCCGGGCGGCACGCGGCTGACCGGCTCGGTATGCCTGGGCCCGATGAAGGACCGTGCTGCCGTCCGCGGCGTCTACCTGTACTCGCCACGCGACCGGATCGCCGACACCGCCGCGGCCTACCCGGCGGCGTTCCCGGTCGGGGTCATGCCGACCAAGGAGAGCGACACCGGCCTGGTGGTCAAATCCACCAGTGTGGCCGCGTGGCGGGCCGACGGCACTCAGCTGACTCAGGCCTCGCTGGGCGACCCGGCCGCGTTCAACGGCAGCGGTTACATGCTGCTCGGATTGGAGGCCCGTACCATCGCGGCTAAATATCGCGACGACTCCGCCGGCCGCGGCGGGCCGATGATGCTGCTCGCCGCGCCGACGCTGCCCGCCCCGGGCCTGAACGCCGCCTGCACGGCCTACGGGGCGTCGGTGCTGATCCTGCCCGAGGCATCGTTGGACGCCGTGCGCGTCAACGCCTCACTGTGCACCCAGGGCGACCTCAACGACGCGCTGCTATACGCGACTGTGGCGATCGTCGGCACCCACGCCGCGGTCTGGACCCGCAAATGACCGAGTCCGGTCCCACCGAGTGGAGTGTCCCGACATCCGGCGTCGGCCCGTGGGAGGGTCCGCTTCCGGACGACCCGCGGTATGACCCGGAGCTGCTGCGCGACGGCGACACCCGCAACGTCGTCGACGCATATCGGTACTGGAGGCGCGAGGCGATCGTCGCCGACATCGACAAACGGCGCCACCTCCTGCATGTGGCGATCGAGAACTTCGGTCAGGACGCGAACATCGGTGGGGTGGTGCGCGCCGCCAATGCGTTCGCCGTGGACACCGTGCACATCGTCGGCCGACGCCGCTGGAACCGCCGCGGCGCCATGGTCACCGACCGCTACCAGCGACTGCGCCACCACGACGACACCGCCGATCTGCTGAGCTTCGCCGCCGGGTCGGGCCTGACGGTGGTCGCCGTCGATATCGTGCCGGGCGCGGCGCGGCTGGAGCAGACCGCGCTACCGCGGGACTGCCTGCTGCTGTTCGGCCAGGAAGGGCCCGGCATCAGCGACGAGGCCCGCGCGGGTGCCGCGCTGACCGTGTCGATCGCCCAGTTCGGGTCGACACGCAGCATCAACGTCGCGGTCGCGGCCGGGATCGCCATGCACACCTGGATCACGCAACACGGGAATATCGCAAGCGCCTGGTAGTTGCGCCGATTCGCTAATGCTTCGGCGCTACATCGAATTCGATGGGCAAAGTGATGGGTCCCGTCAACGCGGTCAGCGGCTTCCACGGGGCCGGTCCGGTTCGCCGGGCGTGCGGCATGTGCTGAGTCATCACCGTCAGAGCTTCGGCGAGTTCGAGCCGGGCAAGGTTGGCGCCCAGGCAGTAATGCATGCCGGCACCGAAGGTCTGCATTGGGTGGGCGTCATCGCGAGTGATATCGAGTTGGTCTGGTTCGTCGTAGACGGCGGGATCCCGGTTCGCCGAGGCGGTGTTGGCGACGACCAGTGTGCCGGCCGGGATCACGACTCCGGCGAGTTCCGCATCCTCGAGGGCGATGCGCAGGGTGCCCCAGGCGATTGGAGAGTGTCGCATGGTTTCCTCGACCGCATTGGCGGCCAACTCGGGATGATGAGCTAGGAGCGTCCACTGGTCGGGGTGATCACAGAGCACCTGCACCGCGGCGGCGAGCTGGTTTCGAGTGGTGTCGGTGCCGGCAATCAGCAGACCCACGACCAGCATCCGCAACTCGTCGGCGTCGAGCCGATCGCCATCGTGTTCGGCGCGGATCAGCTCGGAGATCAGGTCGTCGGTCAACGCGTCACGGCGGTCAGTGACCATATCGTCGACGTAGTCGTCGACGGCCTCCCATGCCGCCAGAATGGAATCCGCCTCATCGGCGACGTTCCAGCTGAAGGCCTTGAAGATATCGTCGGTCCATTCCGAGAACAGCTCCCAGTCCGCGGCTGGTGCGCCGAGTAACGCGCAAATAATCGGGATTGGATATTGACGCGAGATGTCGGTCACCACATCGCAGCGCCCGCGGATCATCTGCCGTTCAACGAGTTCAGTGATGACATCGATGATCGTCGAGCGCAGCCGTGCGGTGGCCCGCGGAGTGAAAGCCTTCGATACCAAACGACGGAGGCGGTGGTGTTCGTCTCCGTCGAGACTGATCAGACTCGCGGTGACGCGGTCCCATATCGCGCCGGACATTATGCCTTGGGCGGCCAGGAACATCCCCTTCGGGACGCGAAATCGTGGGTCGCGCAGCACCGCGCGAACTAGTTCGTAACTCAATATTTCCGGGCCATGAATCCCGATGGCGATCGGTGCTCGATCCCGGGCCCGCGCGACGAGTCGATGCGCCTCTTCAGGATCTTCCACGTGCTCATACGCCAAGATCGGGAGCCCCGCATCGAAGACATTCGGGCAACTGCGGGCGGGCATGGTGTCGACCGTCATCAGGACTCCTCGCTCGAAACATTTCAGCTGGGCGTTTACCGGTTGCTAACCGCGATGCAATCGTCGCTCCGGTGTCGCGGCGACACGTCAGTGACCAGATACTGATCTTTCGGCTCACCGGCCGGGTACCGCTTCTAGGCTGTACGGGTGCGGTTGACGTGGCCGTTGACCGGCCGTTCGAAGGAACAGCGACTCATCGAAGCCGCAATTTTCGACTCGGCCTTGGCCGGGGTAGTGCTTTGCGGGGCTGCCGGCGTGGGCAAGAGTCGGATCGCGCGTGAAGCGCTAAGTTCTGCAGGGTCGCAGGGGTGTGAAGTCCGGTGGATAATGGGCACGTCCTCGGCGCGGTCGATTCCGTTGGGAGCGCTCTCCTCATGGGCGGACTCTGCCGGTGACGACAACCTTGAACTGATCCGTGGTGCAATCGCCTCGCTGACTTCCTCGTCCCCCGGCAAGACAGTCGTTCTAGGTGTCGATGATGTGGCCTTGCTCGATGATCTGTCGACGTTCGTTGTGCACCAGATCATTCAGCGCCGCGCTGCTAAGGTCGTGCTCACCATCCGCGCAGGTGAATCGATTCCTGCCGGGGTGCGGGAGTTATGGGACGGCGGGCATCTTGACCGCCTCGACCTGCAACCGTTGTCCGAAACCGAAACAACCGCGCTCGTCTCTGCAGTGTTGGGCGGCCCGGTGGATCCGCAAGCCGCTGAGCGATTGTGGACATTGACCCGCGGCAATCCTTTGTATCTGCGAAACATCGTCGAGCAGGAGGTTGCCGACGAACGGCTTGCAATGCAGGACGACCATTGGCGCTGGCTCGGTGATCCGGTCTTACCGCCCAGCCTGATCGAACTGGTCGAAGCACGGATCGGTAGCTTGCCCAGCTCGGTCAGCGACGTGATCGACGCCCTCGCCGTTGGCGAACCCATCGAACTCGGGTCGCTCACCCGAATAACCGATCCGGGCGCAGTCGAGCAGGCCGACCTCCGCGGTCTCATCGCTCTTGACCAAGTAGGCGGTCGGGTCGAGGCAAGGTTGGCGCACCCGCTGTACGGGGAGGTCCGACGAAATCGGGCGGCCGCCACTAGGTTACGACGGCTGCGTGGCCTGGTCGCCACCGAACTCGCTGCGTCGAACGATCGTGACGACATGCAGGTCGTGGTCCGCCGCGCCACTCTTAGCCTCGACTCGGACCTCGAGCCCGATTCAGACCTGCTTGTCCGGGCGGCCAGCGGCGCGGTCTGGCTATGGGAATTTCCTCTAGCCGATCGACTTACGGCGGCGGCGATCCAGGCTGGAGGGGCCGCGGACGCGAAACTCATTCGCGCCTATGCCTTGTCGTGTGCAGGCCGTGGCCAAGAAGCCGATGATGTACTCGCCGGCATCCAGGCAGACGAGTTGGCCGACACGATGTACGGCCGGATGGCCTTCCTGCGGGCCACCAATCGGCTGTTCACTCTGGCTGATCCGGTCGGGGCAAAGGAACTCATCGAAGATGCATCCCGCGCCGCAGGTCCACAGGCTCGCAGCTGTGTCGACGCATTTCTGACGGTGTACTGGGCGGCGATGGGCAAGCCGCAAGTGGCCATCGAGTCGTCCAGCAAGTTCACCTGGCAGGAGCTACCTGATCTCGTCGCCCAGCGAGTGGCCGCCTGGGCCCTTGCCCTCGCGTTCGGAGAAGCGGGCCGCGCCCGCAACGCCGCAGCAGCGGCAAAGGCCGGTTATCCGGTTCCGATACGCTCGTTCGTCATTATCACCGACGCCCACATCGGCGCCCTACTGTTAGCCGGCCATATCGCCGATGCCGATGCACCGGCGCAGACGATACGGCAACGCCAAATCGAGTTCCAGGCATTTCAGTCTTTCCAAGTCGGCTCTCTCGCGGTGGGCAGAGTGGCGCTTGGTTCTGGGCGACTCGACACCGCGATTTCCCTGCTGACCCAATCCATCGAAACCGTAAATGATTCCACCGACTCCAGCGGGTGGGGTTATCGGTGCCGGATTCCGCTGACGACGGCGCTCGCGATGCGCGGCTCGGTTGCCGAGGCAGCGACCCGGCTCGGGGCACTCGAAAAGCTGCGCCATCCCAGCTGGCGATACCTTGATTACGAGTACGCGATCGCCAAGGCTTGGGTGGCCGCCGGGCAGGGCGCTATCAGCGAAGCAATCGTGGTCTCGCTTGCTGCCGCCGAAACAGCCAGGAGCAGTGGGCAATTCGCTCCTGAAGTGATGTGCTTACAAACCGCCGCGCAGTTCGGAGAACGTTCCGGCGGGCCTCGATTGCGGGAGCTTGCAGCGATCGTTGAAGGGCCCCGCGCCGGCGTGGCCGCCCGTTTCGCTGAGGCGTTGCATGACGACGACGGTGCCGAATTGGCCGCAGTGTCAGCCGAATTCGAGAATATGGGCGATTTGATCGCTGCTGTCGATGCGGCGGCGCATGCAGCCATCGCGTACCGGCACCGGGACTTACGTGGGTCGGCGTTGGGATGCTCGGCCAGGGCCGAAGCGTTGGCCGAGCAATGTGGGGGCGCCCGTACGCCAACTCTGCGCAAGGCGGTCGAACGATTGCCGCTGACCGACCGCGAAAGAGAAATCGTGATGCTTATCGGGCAAGGGCTGTCCAACCGGGATATCGCGACACGGCTGACATTGTCGGTTCGAACCGTCGAAAGCCACATCTATAAAGCGATGGCCAAAACTGGCACGTCCAACCGCGACGAGCTTGCGGGGCTGTTGCCTTCGCGCCGGGAACGACGCGGCGACAACGGCTCGCGTCAGCTCAATTGATCGGCTACCGCCGCCGCTCCGTCGATGTCGCCGTGGTTTTAGCCGTCATATGGATGTCGACCGGCCCTTGCATCTGGCTGCTGTCCATCGCCGCTCCTGGGTCATGGCCCGCCTCGAGCTACAACTACTTATCTGCTTCTCGGTGGTAGCACGTCGCAACGCTGCGAAACATCAGTAGTACATCACTGACATCGATCCATCCACCGCGATCAAGGATTTCAGCAGCGGATCTCACCGACGGAGGATTGAAATGCTCACCGAAAACATGGCCGTCAGAACCCCTGACGAGGCGCCAGAGACACTTGACGAGGCCCGAGAGCGGTTGGTTTCGCCGGCACCGATCTTGATCAGCGAGCAAGAGGTTGTGCTTGGCACCGCGACTGCGCTGCGGGCACGACCGGCCACCCGGCGCCGGTGGTTCGAGGCGATCAACGTCCTGCGGGCCGCCATGCAGCGCTCGCCTGTTCGGTCGACGCAAGAAGCCCGTCCAGTGCGTCGCGACTACCCGAAGCGCTACACGTTTTTAGAGAACGCCTGCATGGCGCGCGAGATGGATCGCCTTTGACGTTCGTGAAGCGTGACTGCCCTGCTCAGGGAATATGGACGGTGTGCTGGGTTTGCTGTTCCTACGACTCGCACCCTCAGCGGGCATCCTTCCGGGACTTGAACCGGGACTAAAAGTTCCCGGAAGGATGCCCGCTTGCGCGCCGGCCTGGTAGGGCAGGATCTGCAGACATGGATCAGGTATGGGTCAACCGGGCGGCCAGCGCGGAGGCCGCTGTCACCGGCCGGCATCTGAAACGGCTGTGGGCGCTACCTGGCACCCAACTCGGCATGGTGGCCTGGCCACCGACCCGTCGCGACCGATGGTTCGGCGGCTGGCATTACTGGTGGCAGGCGCATCTGCTGGACTGCCTGGTCGATGCCGAGCAGCGTGACCCGCAGCCCGAGCGCCGGATCAAGATCGAGCGACAGATTCGCTCACATCGACTGCGTAACAACGGATCCTGGGTCAACAGCTACTACGACGACATGGCCTGGCTGGCGCTCGCGCTGGAGCGGGCGTCCCGGATCGCCGACGTCGACCACGAGCGGGCGCTGAACAAGCTGAACGACCAACTGGTCAACGCGTGGGTGCCCGAAGACGGCGGCGGCATCCCGTGGCGCAAGCAAGACCAGTTCTTCAACGCCCCGGCCAACGGGCCGGCCGGGATCTTCCTGGCGCGCTACGGCGACCGGCTGCGGCGTGCCCAGCAGATGGCTGACTGGATCGACGAGACGCTGATCGACCCCGAACAGCACCTGGTCTTCGACGGCATCAAGGCGGGATCACTGGTTCGCGCCGAGTACACCTACTGCCAGGGCGTGGTGCTGGGGCTGGAGACCGAGCTGGCCGCCCGCACCGAGGACGACCGGCACGCGCCGCGGGTGCATCGCCTGCTGGCCGCCGTCGACGAGCACATGGCACCCGGCGGGGTGCTGCGCGGATCCGGTGGCGGCGATGGTGGGTTGTTCGCCGGCATCACCGCCCGCTACCTGGCTCTGGTCGCCACCACGCTGCCCGGCGACTCGGCCGACGATGCCAAAGCCCGCGAAAGCGCCCGCGAAATCGTGCTGACCTCAGCACAGTCGGCCTGGGATAACCGCCAGACGGTGGAGGGGCTGCCGCTGTTCGGACCGTTCTGGGATCGTCCCGCCGAGTTGCCGACGGCCGGCGGGCAGCAGGCACAATTCGTCGGAGGAGCGGTCACTGGTTCGGAGATCCCCGAACGTGACCTCTCGGTGCAGCTGTCGGGTTGGATGCTTATGGAGGCCGCGCACGCCGTGACCGTCAACGAAGGGACTAGGAATGAGTAAAGTCCACCCCGATGCCGTGTCGGCTCTGGATGGCTTGTTGAAGGACGGAATCACCGTCGCCGCAGGCGGTTTCGGGTTGTGTGGTATCCCGGAGAACCTGATCCAGGCTCTGGTGGACTACGGCGTCAAAGACCTCACCATCGTCGGCAACAACGCCGGCGTCGACGATTTCGGCATGGGGCTGCTACTCAAGGCGCGTCAGGTGACGAAGGTGATCGCCTCATATGTCGGCGAGAACAAAGAGTTCGAGCGCCAGGTACTGAGCGGCGAGCTGGACCTGGTGCTGACGCCGCAGGGCACCCTCGCGGAAAAGCTCCGTGCCGGCGGCGCCGGCATTCCCGGCTTCTACACCCGCACCGGCTTCGGCACCCAGCTCGCCGAAGGCAAGGACACCCGGGTCTTCGATGGCACGGAATACGTTCTGGAAGAAGGCATTCGCGCCGACATCGCGATCGTGAAGGCCTGGAAAGGGGACAAGGCGGGCAACCTCGTCTACCGCAAGACGGCGCGCAACTTCAACCCGATGATCGCCAGCTGCGCCACGGTCACCATCGCCGAAGTGGAGGAACTGGTCGAGGTCGGCGAACTGGATCCCGACCTGGTTCATACGCCCGGCATCTATGTGGACCGCATCATCGAGGGCACCAACTACGAGAAGCGCATCGAGTTCCGCACCACCAGCGGCGGCGCCCCGCAGAAGAACGACAGCCCGATCCGCCAGCGGATGGCTCAGCGCGCCGCTCAGGAGTTGCGCGACGGCTACTACGTCAACCTCGGCATCGGCATCCCGACGCTGGTGGCCAACTACATTCCCGACAACATCACCGTCACGCTGCAGTCCGAGAATGGTCTGCTCGGCATCGGTTCCTATCCGGCCGAGGAGGACGTCGACCCCGATCTGGTCAACGCCGGCAAACAGACCGTCACCAGCCTGCCGGGGTCCAGCTTCTTCAACAGCGCCGACTCCTTCGCGATGATCCGTGGCGGCCACATCGACCTGTCCATCCTGGGCGGCCTGGAGGTTGCCGAGAACGGCGACCTGGCCAACTGGACGGTGCCCGGCAAGATGGTCAAGGGTCCCGGCGGCGCAATGGATTTGGTGTCGGGCGTCAAACGGGTGGTCGTCACGATGGATCACATCGCCAAAGACGGCACCCCGAAGATCCTCAAGCAGTGCTCGCTGCCCGTCACCGGCAAGAACGTCGTGGACTTGATCATCACCGACCTGTGCGTCTTCGAGGTCGAGCCGGACCACGGCCTGACGCTGATCGAGTTGCATCCCGGGGTCACGGTCGCCGATGTGCGGGCGAAGACCGGTTGCGACTTCAAGGTCGCCGTCTGAAGACGAGTCGTATGTTTAAGGGATGACCGCCTCCACACCATCGCGTTCGGCTCTGACCCGTCGGCGCGTGCTGCTCGGCGCCGGGCTCGGTGTGCTCGCCGGTGCCGGTGCCCTGAGCGCCTTCAATGCGGCCGGCGCTCCGAGCGCTCCGCTCAAAACGTTCGAGGTCAACCACACCGACGAGGAGTGGCGGCACCTGCTGACCCCGCAGCAATACGACGTGCTTCGCACGGCGGGCACCGAGACGCCCTACAGCAGCCCGCTCAACGACGAGCACCGCTCCGGAACCTTCGCCTGCGCGGGCTGCGGCCAGCCCTTGTTCTCGTCAACGACCAAGTTCGACAGCGGCACCGGCTGGCCGAGCTTCTGGAAAGCGATGGACAACGCCGTCCTCGAGCGGCAGGACGACAGCGAGGGAATGTCGCGCACCGAGGTGCTCTGCAAACGCTGTGGTGGGCACCTCGGCCACGTCTTCAACGATGGCCCCCAGCCGACCGGCCTGCGCTACTGCATGAATGGCGTGGCGATGACGTTCCGGCCGTCGTAGCTACTCGGCGACGGTCAGCTCGTCTGCGTCGTCCTTGGCGGCGCGACGGCGCCTCAGATAAGCCCGGCCGGTGGCGATGAATGCCGGCAGCATCGACACGAACAGGATGACCAGGACGATCTTTTCCAGGTTCTGGTGGATGAACGGCACGTTGCCCAGGAAATAGCCGGCGACGGTCACGCCGCCGCCCCAGAGGATGCCGCCAACGATGTCGAACGCCAGGTACACCGGGTAGCGCATGTAGGACACCCCGGCCACCACCGGCGTGAAGGTCCGCACAAACGGCATGAACCGAGCCAGAATGATCGCCGCGGGCCCATATTTCTCGAAGAACGCATGCGACTCGGTCACGTGATGCTGCTTGAAGAACCGCGAGTCTTCCTTCTTGAACAGCGCAGGTCCAATCCGGCGGCCGATGAAGTATCCGGTCTGGTCGCCGAGGATTGCGGTCAGCGCCACCGCCGGCGCCAGCACCCAGATGTCGAGTGTGCCGTGCGCGGCCAGCAGACCACCGGTGAACAGCAGCGACTCACCGGGTAGCAGGGGAAACAGCAGACCGGTTTCGACGAAGACGATGGCCAGGATCGTTGGCAGTACGGCCGATGCGAACAGTCCCTGGGGACCGATCCAGTACATCGGGTCGAGGATGTTGGGCAGGGCCACTATGGCTTCTGCGGCGGATTTCACGGTGTTCAAGATACCGGCGCCCCGGACCGGCGATTACCAGGCGCGGTGCGGGTTGGCCTGCGGACGTCCCGAGTGTATTGCGATACTGATGACGACTTTGGCTGCCGGGGCGGCGGCCGCGGGCTTGCGCAACACCTGCTCAGGAGGAGAACTCATGCCCATCGCAACGCCAGAGGTCTACGCGGAGATGCTGCAACGCGCCAAGGACAACGAGTACGCCTTTCCGGCGATCAACTGCGTCGGCTCGGAATCCGTCAACGCCGCGATGAAAGGTTTCGCCGACGCCGGCAGTGACGGCATTATCCAATTCTCCACCGGCGGCGCTGAATTCGCTTCTGGCCTCGGCGTCAAAGACATGGTCACCGGTGCAGTGGCGCTGGCTGAGTTCGCCCATGTCGTGGCGGCCAAGTACCCGATCAACGTCGCCCTGCACACCGACCACTGTCCGAAAGACAAGCTGGACACCTACGTGCGGCCGCTGCTCGCGATCTCGGCCGAGCGGGTGGCCGCCGGCCGCAACCCGCTGTTCCAGTCGCACATGTGGGACGGCTCGGCAGTGCCGATCGACGAGAACCTGGAAATCGCTCAGGAACTGCTCAAGCAGGCCGCCGCCGCCAAGATCATCCTCGAGATCGAGATCGGCGTTGTGGGCGGCGAGGAAGACGGCGTCGAGGCCGAGATCAACGACAAGCTCTACACCACCCCTGAGGACTTCGAGAAAACCATCGAGGCACTGGGGCACGGCGAGCACGGCCACTACCTGCTGGCCGCCACGTTCGGCAACGTTCACGGTGTCTACAAGCCCGGCAACGTGAAGCTGCGTCCCGACATCCTCGATCAGGGCCAGAAGGTGGCGTCGGCCAAACTGGGCCTGCCCGAAGGTTCCAAGCCGTTTGACTTCGTCTTCCACGGGGGCTCAGGTTCGCTGAAGTCCGAAATCGAGGAGGCGCTGCACTACGGCGTGGTGAAGATGAACGTCGACACCGACACCCAGTACGCCTTCACGCGGCCGCTGGCCGGGCACATGTTCACCAACTACGACGGCGTGCTGAAGGTCGACGGCGAGGTGGGCAACAAGAAGGTCTACGACCCGCGCAGCTACCTGAAGAAGGCCGAGGCCTCAATGGCTGAGCGAGTCATCGAGGCCTGCAACGACTTACATTGCAACGGAAAGTCGCTGTCGGCAAGTTGATTCACGCCGGGTGACGATGCAGAGCGCAGCAGTTGAGCGCCGTTAGCCGGAGTTGGACTCGCAGATCTTCCACTGATCGTCGCGGTACTGCAGGTCAAAGCTGCGAGTCGAACGGGTCTGCGGCGCGTAGGCCATGAACGCGGTGACGTTGGCCTCAGCGTGGTTTCCGTTCACCACGACCTGGTCGATGTTGGCGACGACGGGATACTGCTTGGCCGCCGCGATGCGACGGTAGGTGTCGCTCCACTCGCGCTGGTTGTAGTTGACGTAGTCATCGCGCATACTGCCGCAGGTGATGCTGCGCAGCCTGGTCAGGTCGCCGGTCTGCACCGCGGCGTCAAAGCTCTGAATAGTGCTGCGGACCTGGTCTTCCTGCGACGCGTTCGCTTTTCTGTCATTGCGGGTCAGCAGCACGGTGCCCAGCACCGCGATCGCTGCCAACGCCAGGATGATCAGGATCAACGCCAGCACCCAGCCCCAGCTGCGTTGACCAGATGGGCGGAGCTTGGCTCCCAGCCGAGGCGGAATCAGTTGTGGCGTAGCGATTCTGGGGCCTGATTGGCCACCGGCCGGCGGGCGGCCGGGCTCGAAGGCCTCGGTGGCGGGGTCGTTGGCCGCGTTGATGATCGCGGTTTCCTTGGCGTCGAATCCCGGCGCGGTGAAGCGACGTTCACCGGGCTGAAGCTGGGGTAGCGGCGGCTGTTGTTCCTGGCCGGTCGGGCCGATCACCTCGGTCGCCGGATCGGCCGCGCGGTAGCTCTCGGTCGTCTTTTCGTCGGCACCGGCCGCCGGTTCGACCGCGGTGTGAGCCTCGGATTCCACCGGGTCGCCCGCGGCGCCTCGGTCGCCGGAGTCCGACGTGTTGTCGCGGTCGGGCCCTGATGGATTGGGCATAGGCGCAGCTGTCCTCTTCGGTGTCGAAATACCTATTGGAGCTTAGCGACCGGACGCGAGGTCCGGCGTGGCGGCGTCGCGGTCGCACGGCACAATAGCGGGATGACGCCGATGCACGATCTGCTGGGACCTGAACCGACCTTGTTGCCCGGTGACCCGGATGCCGAGGCCCAATTGGACGCCGGTGACAACCCGGCCGCCGTCGCCGCAGCCCACCCGTCGGCCTCAGTCGCTTGGGCGGCGTTGGCCGAAGACGCCCTCGCCGACGACAAGGCGATCACCGCCTACGCCTACGCGCGGACGGGGTATCACCGCGGACTGGACCAGTTGCGCCGCAACGGCTGGAAAGGCTTTGGTCCGGTGCCGTATTCGCATGAGCCGAATCGCGGTTTCCTGCGCTGCGTGGCGTCGCTGGCACGGGCGGCCGATGCCATCGGCGAGACCGATGAGCAGGCGCGGTGTCTGGACCTGCTCGACGATTGCGACCCGGCCGCCCGCGCGGGCCTTGGCCTGAGCTAGCAGCCGGCCAACCGGTCGGGCGTCTAAAGGCCCACCGAGCAGTCGCCCGGCGGCTCCACCTGAATGGTGGCGTGCCCGAGGCCGCGCTCGGCGAGGATCGCGCGGGCCTCACCGAGCACCCGGGCAGAGTCGCCCTGGCTGGCCAGGTGCGCGGTCACCATGTCCTTCCCGGGTACCAGCGTCCAGACGTGCAAATCGTGGACATCGGTCACGCCGTCGAGGGCGCGGAGCGCCGTACGCAGTTCGTCGACGTTGATGTGGCTGGGCGACGATTCGGACAGGATCCGCAACGCGCCCGCGGCCAGCGACAGTGCCCGGGGCAGCACCCACAGCGCGACCAGGACGGCGACCACCACGTCGGCGTAGGGCCAGTGTGTGGTGATCGTGACCAGACCTGCGATCAGCACACCGATGCTGCCGACGGTGTCGGCGATCACCTCCATATAGGCGCCCTTGACCGCGAGGCTCTGCGTCGACTGCGATCGCAGCAGCAGCGCGACCGCGGCGTTGGTGGCCAGTCCGGTCAGCGCCACGACGACCATCGGGATACCTGGCACCTCGGGTGCGTGGCCGATCCGTCCGATCGCCTCGCGCAGGATCAGGGTCGACACCCCGATCAGCAGTACGGCGTTGGCGACGGCGGTGAACACCTCGGCGCGATGCCAGCCGTAGGTGCGGGCCGGCGACGTGCTGCCGCGCTGGGCGAGGATAACCGCGCACAAGCCCATGAAGGTGGCAGCGACGTCGGTCAGGATGTGCCCGGCATCGGCCAGCAGCGAGATCGAGCCGATCGTCAGCGCGGTGGCCAGTTCGACCACGAAGAACCCACCGAGCAGCGCGGTGGCTATCGCCAGTCTGGGTGCCGCGGTACCGGGGCTCGCGTGGTCATGGCCTGCACCCATAGCCAGAAATATATGCGGAGTTACGCATGTATTGCAAGGCCGGCTCAGAATCAGTGGCGCCAGAACTGCATGAGCCCGGCTCCGGCCTGCCACAACAACCGGGGCACTCCGGAAAGTTCGAAGACAACGTCGACGAGCTCAAAAAACCACTGGTTCAGCGGCGGGGCGAGCAGCAGGAGGAACAGCAGCAAAAAGCCGTACGGCTTGAACTGCGCCAGGGCACGCTGGGTCTCCGGGCTTAGATGCGGCTCCAACGCGTTGTAGCCGTCCAACCCGGGAATCGGCAGCAGGTTTAGCAGCAGCGCGGTGATCTGCAGGAAGCCCAGGAACGCCACCCCGGCCCACAAGACCGGATGCAGCGGGTCGAAGAAAAGATTGGTCACCCCGAGGAGCAGCACGGCCAACACCAGATTCGCCGCTGGTCCGGCCAAGCTGACCAGCGTGCGCTGCTTGTTCGTCATGTACGACGTCCGCACATACACCGCCGCGCCCGGCAGGCCGATCCCGCCGATCGCCGTGATCGCGATGGGCACCACGATCGACCACACCGGACTGACATAGCGCCGCGGATCCAGGTCCAGGTAGCCCCGCAGCGCGATATCACGATCGCCGGATCGCCAGGCAGTGAAGGCGTGCCCGAACTCGTGCAGGCACAGCGACACCACCCAGCCGGCGATCACGAAGATGAACACCGCGGCGTAAGCCAGCGGCCCCACGTCGTCGCCCACGAAATACGCCAGCGCGCCGCCCAACGCCGTCAGGCCGACGATGGCCCAGAAGATCGGGCTGGGCCGAACCGACTGATGCAAATCGCGGGCGCTCACGCGACGAAACTACCGGACCAGCAGCCAACCCTCGGTGTTCCGGTAGATCGTCGAGCGGCGTGTGGTGCGCGGCGCGACCACGCCATCGCGGACCATCGAGATGTCGATGCCACCCAGCTGTGCGGCCCGGCCGGTCAGCCAGCGGCGCGACCGGCCGCCTGTCACGCGGGCGCGCAACCCGGGCAGCGACGCCGTCGGCTCGATCCGCACCCCGCGCACTTCGCCGTCGAACAGCACGTCGTCGTCGACAACGGCCTCGCCGTGCAGCAGCGGCGCGTCGCCGCTCGGCCTCCATTCGGCTGACCCGACGATTGCGGACCCGGTCTCGTCGCGAATCAGCGGGACCCGTTGCGCCGGCTCGCGCCGCGCCCGGCGGGCAGCCCGGCGGCCGGCCGGTAGGCGATAGGCGCGGGTGGCCTGGGTGCGGTGGCGCGGAACGTATGCAACCTCGACGTTCAGCAGCTCGGCGCGCAGCAGCCGGGTCAGCACGGACGCGAGGTCGGCGTCGGCGCCGACCACCACCACCCGTCGCACCGAGGCCAGCGCCGCGTCGATGTCACCGGGACCGACAACCGCCAGCCCCCTGAGTGGGCGCGGCAGGCGGGCACGATCTCCACCGAGCATCAGAACGGCGACGTCGGGGGCGTCTATCGGTCCGGCTCCTCCCCGCGCCTTCCGGCGCGTATCGTCGCCGGACGGGCTTTCTCGCAAATGCCTGAGATAGTGTGGGTCACCGGCTGGACCACAATAAGCGGCAGATATGAGTGGGAGAAACGCCATGCCGGCAATCGTCCTGATCGGCGCCCAATGGGGCGACGAGGGCAAGGGCAAGGCCACCGACCTACTCGGCGGCCGCGCCAAGTGGGTGGTGCGCTACCAGGGCGGCAACAACGCGGGACACACCGTGGTGCTGCCCAGCGGTGAGAACTTCGCCCTGCATCTCATCCCGTCGGGCATCCTGACGGCCGGCGTCACCAACATCATCGGCAACGGCGTAGTGATCGATCCGGGTGTGCTGCTCGACGAGTTGAAGGGCCTCGAAGACCGCGGCGTCGACACCTCGAAGCTGTTGATCTCGGCCGACGCACATCTGCTGATGCCTTATCACGTGGCCATCGACAAGGTCACCGAGCGCTACATGGGAAGCAAGAAGATCGGCACCACCGGCCGCGGTATCGGGCCGTGCTACCAGGACAAGATCGCCCGCATCGGGATCCGGGTCGCTGACGTGCTCGACGAGGAAATGCTGACCCACAAGATCGAAGCCGCATTGGAATTCAAAAACCAGGTGCTGGTCAAGATCTACAACCGCAAGGCGCTGGACGCGGGGCACGTCGTCGAGGCCCTGCTGCAGCAGGCGGAGAGTTTCAAGCACCGCATCGCTGACACTCGGCTGCTGCTCAACAACGCGCTGGAGGCCGGCGAGACTGTCCTACTGGAAGGCTCGCAGGGCACGCTGCTCGACGTCGACCATGGCACGTATCCCTATGTGACGTCGTCGAATCCGACGGCCGGCGGCGCGGCCGTCGGCTCCGGCATCGGCCCGACCCGGATCACCACCGTGCTGGGAATCCTGAAGGCCTACACCACCCGCGTCGGCTCCGGCCCGTTCCCCACCGAATTGTTCGACGAGAACGGCGAATACCTGTCCAAGACCGGCGGCGAGTTCGGTGTGACCACCGGCCGACGTCGGCGCTGCGGCTGGTTCGACGCCGTCATCGCCCGCTACGCCGCCCGGGTCAACGGGATCACCGACTACTTCCTGACCAAGCTCGACGTGTTGTCCAGCCTGGAAACGGTCCCGGTCTGCGTCGGCTACCGCGTCGACGGCAAAGAGACGTCCGATATGCCGATGACTCAGAGCGATCTGCACCGCGCCGAACCGATCTATGAGGAAATGCCCGGCTGGTGGGAAGACATCTCGGGGGCGCGCGAGTTCGACGACCTGCCGGCCAAGGCTCGCGACTACGTGTTGCGACTGGAAGAGCTTGGCGGAGCGCATATTTCGTGCATCGGTGTCGGTCCGGGTCGCGAGCAGACCATCGTGCGGCGCGACGTTCTTGCGGCGCGCCCATGACCGATCCCTCGCAGAGTCCAGAACAACTCGACCCCGACTACGACCATCACGGCGGCTTCCCGGAATACGGCGCCGCCAGCCCGGGTCCCGGGTTCGGCCGGTTCGTGGCAGCCATGCGGCGGTTGCAGGATCTGGCGGTCTCTGCCGACCCCAGCGACGATGTCTGGAATGACGCCGCCGAGCACGCCGAAACCCTGGCTGATCAGCTCGTCCCGTTCAAGGCCCCCGAAGGCCAGGCCCCGGCGGGCCGTTCGCCGCAACTGCCCGGGATGGGCAGCCTGCTGCTACCGCCGTGGACGATGACCAGGTACGACCCCGACGGCGTGGAGATGCGTGGCCACTTCTCCCGGTTCCACGTCGGCGGTAACGGCGCAGTGCACGGTGGTGTGCTTCCGCTGCTGTTCGACCACGTCTTCGGGATGGTTGTGCACGCCGCCGCCAGGCCGATCAGCCGCACCGGCTTCCTGCACGTCGACTACCGCAAGATCACCCCGATCGACACCCCGTTGACGGTCCGGGGTCACGTGGCGGCGACCGAGGGCCGCAAGGCCTTTGTCCGCGGCGAACTGCTCGACGGCGACACGCTGTTGGCCGAGGCCAACGGCTTGATGGTGCGCCTGCTGCCCGGCCAGCCGTAGGGGCCGCGACCTGCGCTACGTCGGTCACACGGGCAGCGCACCTACCCTTGAGTCCTTGAACTGCGTAACTAGGGGAGAAGGTGGAACCGGTGGCTGACGGCACGCCGCAGAACGAGTCGACTCACGCGCACCGCGACGGCCGCCGGCCGACGGTCATGCTGCTGGGGTCCGGAGAGTTCAGCCGCGAGCTGGCGATCGCGCTGCAGCGCCTCGGCGCGCACGTGATCGCCGCCGAGCGGTACGCCGATGCGCCGGCGCATGGCGTGGCCGACCAGGCGCTGGTGGTCAACATGACCGACGCCGACGAGCTGGGTGCGGCGATCAGACGGCTACAGCCGGATTTCGTGGTGACGGCCTCCGACGTCGTCGCGGCCGACGCGTTGCTCGCAGTGGCCGAAGCCGGTACCGCCGAGGTGGTGCCCACCCCGTACTGCGCCCGGCTCACCGCCGACCGGGAGGGCATGCGCCGGCTGGCCGCCGACGAACTGGGCTTGCCCACCCCCCCGTTCTGGTTCGCGGGATCACTCGACGAGCTGCGCGCCATCGCCGGCCACGCCGGTTACCCGTTGCGCGTGCAACCGGTTGCTGCCGTCGGCGGCGAAGGGCAGTCCGTGGTCCTGCTGCCGGGCGATCTCGAGTCGGCCTGGCAGCGGGCGGTATCCGCCGGCGGCCGGCTGGCCCACAGCCGGGTGGTGGCCGAAACTCTGGTCGAGGTTGACTTCCACGTCACTCTGCTCACTGTGCGCAGTATCGGGCCGACGGGGCCGACGCTCGACTTCTGTGCGCCGATCGGCCACGGCGAGGCCATCGGTGACGTGCAGGAGTACTGGCAGCCGCAGGACATGACCCCCGCTGCGCTGGATGCGGGCAGGTCGATCGCGGCCCGGATCGTCAAGGCGCTGGGTGGCCGCGGTGTGTTCGGGGTGGAGTTGATGGTTCGCGGGGACGAGGTCTACTTCAGCGACGTCACCGTCCGTCCGTTCGAGAGCGGCCTGGTCACCACGCGCACCCAACGGCTCTCGGAATTCGAGCTGCAGGCCCGGGCCATCCTGGGACTTCCGGTCGACACGATCATGATTTCGCCAGGTGCCGCGGAGGTGATCTACGCCGGCGGCGCGGTCCAGGGTCCGCATTCCGGTGGCGCACTCGCCGACGCGTTGCACAGGCCGGAAAGCGACGTGCGGGTGTTCAGCCACGACGACTCCGAAGCTCGGCGCCCATTGGGGGCCGCCGTCGTCACCGCCGCGGACGTGACCGCCGCGCGCAGCCACGCGCGCGAGGTGTCGACCGCGCTGCGACGGCTTTGGTAGCCCGCGCGACGTCGAGGCCAGGGGCTTCCCCGTCAGCGGCCGCCCAGTTGCGTATGCGAGACTCACGCGGGTGAGCTACGCAGGAGATATCACCCCCGAGCAGGCATGGAAGATGCTCAGCGAGAACCCCGAGGCGGTTCTGGTCGACGTACGCACCGACGCCGAATGGCGCTTCGTCGGCGTGCCGGACCTGGCCAGCCTGGGCCGCGATGTCGTGTACATCGAATGGAACGCTTCCGACGGCAAGCCCAACGATAACTTCGTGGCCGACCTGTTGGAGCACGTTCCGGCCCGCGACGATCGCCCGGTGGTGTTCCTGTGTCGCTCGGGTAACCGCTCGATCGGGGCGGCCGAGGCCGCCACCGCGGCGGGCATAGTCCCCTCTTACAACGTGCTCGACGGTTTCGAAGGTCAACTCGACGGCAACAGTCATCGCGGCGGAAGAGGCTGGCGGGCAATCGGTTTGCCGTGGAAGCAGACATGAGCAAATCTACCGACGAGCCCAATCAGCTGCCGTCGGTTCGCACGCCAATACAGCTGCCTGAAGGCGTCAGCCAAGCCACGATCGGCGTGCGCGGCGGCATTCTGCGATCGCAGTTCGAAGAGACCGCCGAAGCCATGTATTTGGCGTCCGGCTACGTCTACCGATCGTCGGCCGAGGCCGAGCAGGCCTTCACCGGCGAAGTCGATCGCTACGTCTACTCGCGCTACGGCAACCCAACGATCAGCATGTTCGAGGAACGCCTGCGCCTGATCGAGGGTGCCCCCGCGGCATTCGCCACCGCGAGCGGGATGGCGGCGGTCTTCACCTCGCTGGGCGCGTTGCTGGCAGCCGGTGACCGGCTGGTCTCATCGCGCAGCCTGTTCGGGTCGTGTTTCGTGGTGTGCGGCGAGATCCTGCCGCGGTGGGGCGTCGAGACCGTGTTCGTCGACGGCGACGACCTATCTCAGTGGGAGAAGGCGCTTTCCGTGCCCACCCAGGCGGTGTTCTTTGAGACGCCGTCGAACCCGATGCAATCGTTGGTCGACATCGCCGCCGTCACCGAGCTCGCACACGCGGCCGGGGCGAAAGTCGTACTGGACAACGTGTTCGCGACTCCGCTTCTGCAACAGGGCTTTCCGCTCGGTGTCGACGTGGTGGTCTACTCGGGTACGAAGCACATCGACGGGCAGGGCCGAGTGCTGGGCGGGGCTATCCTCGGCGACAAGGAATACATCGACGGCCCGGTGCAGAAGCTGATGCGCCACACCGGGCCCGCAATGAGTGCCTTCAATGCCTGGGTGATGCTGAAAGGCCTTGAGACGCTGGCGATTCGGGTTGACTATCAGAACGCATCGGCGCAGCGGATCGCCGAATACCTGGAAGGCCACTCCGCGGTGCGATGGGTTCGCTACCCGTTTTTGACGTCGCACCCGCAATACGACCTGGCCAAGCGGCAGATGTCCGGCGGCGGCACGGTGGTGACCTTCGAGCTCGACGTCCCTGACAGTGCGGCCAAGCAGCGGGCTTTCGAGGTACTGGACAATCTGCAGCTGATCAACATCTCCAACAACTTGGGCGACTCGAAATCCCTTGTCACCCATCCGGCGACGACAACCCACCGTGCGATGGGGCCCGAAGGACGTGCGGCTATTGGGCTGGGCGATGGGGTAGTTCGCATCTCGGTGGGGCTGGAGAGCACCGATGACCTGATTGCCGACATCGACAGGGCCCTGAGCTAGGAGTCTGCTGAGAATTTCCTGGTCATCGGCAATCTGCATGTCCGACAACCGATGTTGGCGCGATGGTTGCTCGTTACGCCGTTATTCATCTCGCCGTTGTTTAGTCTTTTCGATCGATTTGGTCTGCTAAGAATCTTTGGCGGGATAGTAACGACACAGCGAGCACGGTCGATACCAGAACGACGGTGCGTATCGCAGCGTCTACCCCTGACTGCACTGGGCCAGATATGGAGAGACCTGAGTGATATCGTGCATCAGCCGGCCGCGGACGTCACCTCATCCGCTGACCGGCGATTTCTATGAATGGGCCGTCGTCGTCGATGGTGACGAAATCCCCTGGCAGAGCTACGCGGGCCCACTGAGATTCGACGAAACCGACTTCGCCATCGCGACGCGCAAGTTGCTGTCGATCGAACCCGATGAGCTCCCCGAGCTGGTCGGCGAGCATGTCGAATTTTCGTCGCCAAGCGAGCAGCAGCCGCGTCTGATGGTGCATTCGACCACGCCTTACGCCAGCAGCTTCGAAACCGATCTCACCGCGATGGTCGAGGGGCGGCCGCTATTGGACCTCACCACGTATGTGGAAACTCGCGGTCTCTACCTTGCCCGCAGCGGCGATCTCGTCGTCGGACGGACTCAGCCGTGGCGGCGCGGCGCTGCCGCGAGTGGCGTTAAGCGCCTAGTACTTCCGGATGCGGACTACTACTACATGTCACAGGCGCTGCTGCGTCGCGCGGTCGACGGCGGCGATCGCGATCCGGTGATGCACCAGATCATCGAGTTTCTGCGAGAGAATCCGTCAACTGTGGTGTGCCCGTACGACTTTGAACCCGAGTTCCAGCTGTTCGTGACGTGGTTGGCCCGGATCACCGGACTTGGCCGAATCCGTGTCGACGCCAACGATTCTCGCTTGGGAGTGTGGAACCGCAAGCGCATGCTGCACCCGACGGTCGAGGCCGCGCTGAGTCTGGAGGGCCAGGTGGCCGGCCAGCCGGGCCCCGTCGTTCTGGAGCACGAGCACCGGGCCAGCGAGGCGTTCAGGACACTTCAAGTACCCATTCCCGTGCTGCCCGGTTACGCGGTTACCTGGCAAGAAGATCGCGGTGATTTTGTTGGCGATCTTCTTCGGGCGGGCGCGCTTTTGCAGGACCGGTACGGGCTATCGCGTGCCTGCCTGAAGCCGTCCGACGGCGGCAACGGCGGCCGGATCGTGCCGAATATCGAACTCGACGACACCCGGCGTCTCGAGGAGCTTGCGACCGCCGCGTGGAAGTTGGGTGGTGACCAAGTCCTCGAAGCGCAC
>DASXJI010000398.1:0-3501 GCA_036497495.1 Mycobacterium sp. | reverse complement strand
ATACCACCGAACCGCAACCATGATCACGTCCGGAGGAAACCGGAACCCCATGAAGCCGGACTGCGGTGACGGGCCTCGACGAGGGTGGCGTCGCATCGGCACAGTCTGCTCGACCTCGCCCTCCACAGATGCAACAGACCCGGACGGACGCGGCGAGCCCGGTGGCTATGACACGTCCGATATGCAACGGCTTCGCGGTCTCATCGTGGTCCAAGCGGCTGAAACCGAAGCCGTACTCGGCTGCATTCTGCGCAAGCTAGATCCACAGGCAAGGCCTGGGACAATGATGGCTGGCGCGTTGCTGAAAAAAATTTGGGAAGAGCTTTCGAACCCTAACAAAGTCACTTGGCAATCACACGTGCGCCAGATACGCAAAGCCCAGAAGAGACGGAACCATGCTGTCCACAACAGAGTGAACACTGGCTACACCTGGGCTGAGTACGCTACCGGCGATGGCGAATGGGTGCCGGTCATCACCACCATGGGCGACGAATCGTGTGACGAGCGGGAATTGAGTCACGATCTGGCGCTTCAGCAGTCATCCACGGTGCTTGCGATCGAGATGCTGCATGGATTGTCGTGTTCCAATCACGATCCAGCTGATTGCTGCCCTGACTGGTGGGAGTAACGGATATCGACAGGGTCTGATTGGGACGATCACCCAGTTCGGCGCGGGTCGGCGCAGCGAGGCCGCAGCACCGTGTGCCGTGCCAAACTCGATGCGAGGCGTTGGCCAGGTGTTTTCTTGACTGTTTAGGCTGTGCGCCTGTATTCGTTGATCAGTCCGCCGAGGACTCGGTGACGTCGGATCGGGGCGTTGCGGGCGATGACGGTGGCGGGATCGTGAGTGGGTGGATGTTGGCCCAGGCTCTGGTGTGGCCGGTGATTATTGAAATGGCGGATGTACTGATCAAGAACAGTGTGGGCGTGTCGTGCGTGGTAAATCAGCATTCGGTCGGTGCATTCGGCGCGGACGCTGCCGATGAACCGTTCCGCGTAGCAGTTCGCGCGGGGCGTGCGGGGAGGAATCTTGACGATGTCGATGCCTTCGGCGCTGAAGACGGCATCGAAAGCAGCAGTGAACTTCGAGTCCCGGTCGCGGATGAGAAAGCGGAAGGTGCTGATCCGGTCGCCGAGGTCCATCAGGAGATTGCGGGCGGCCTGGATGGTCCAGTTCGCGGTCGGATGAGTAGTCACTCCGAGGAGATGGACTCGTCGTGTGCGCACTTCCATGATGAACAGGACATAAAGGCGGCGCAGCCCGATGGTGTCGAGAGTGAAGAAGTCGGTGGCCAGCAGCCCGGTGGTCTGAGCGCGCAGGAAGGTCCGCCACCCAGGGTCGCTACGCCGTGGCGCCGGGCCCAGCCGCGCGGCGGCCAGAATCCGCCGGATCGTGCTCGCGCCCACGCGGTGCCCGAGCCCGGCCAGTTCTCCTTGGAGGCGTCGGTACCCCCAGGACGGATTGTCCTGTGCCAGGCGCAGCACCAGAGCTTTGATCTGGTCATCAATTGGTGGTCGGCCTGACCGGTGGGGATAGGTCCACCTCTTGACAACCAGGCGGCGGTGCCAAGCCAGCAGAGTGGCCGGGGTGACGAGCCGATGGTGACGCAGCGGGCAGGGGAGCAGCCGAGTCAACGCGGACAAGATCGCTCGATCTGGCCAGGCCAGCCGAGGCCTGCTCACCTGACGGCGCAGGACCGCCACCTCATGGCGCAGGATAAGGATCTCGACGTTCTTGGCCGCTGTCCTGCTCGCGAGTAGCCCGAGCCAGCCAAACAGCCTGATCGTGATCAGATACAGCAGTCGGAACAGCACGGTCCGCGATCATGTCATGATCACATTTGTCACCGACACAGCAGGTCACCAACCCATGTGACGAGTTTTGGCACGGCACAGGCGCACTTGACGAAGACGGGCGAAAGCGGCGAGCGGCTGATCCCCCTACCCAGCTGGGCAGTGACCATGCTCAAACGCCGCCGCCTGGCCATCGCCTCACAGGTACAACCCGCGTTCCCCGACTCCCACGGCGGCTGGCGTGACCCCTCCAACGTGCGCCGGGTATGGCGGCAAGTCCGCGACCACGCCGGCATCGATGGCCTGGTCAGCCACACCCTGCGCAAGACCGTCGCCAGCTTCCTCGATGACGCCGCAGTGCCCACACGCAAGATCAGCGACCAGCTCGGCCACGCCCGGGTCAGCATGACCCAAGATCACTACCTTGGGCGCAGGCTCACCGACCGACAGACCGCCGACGTCCTCGAAAAGTTGTCCGGGTCCGAGGGGGCGTGAACCCAAAAGTGTCCCAAAAGGATCCATTGAACTTGCTCAGGTCCCCAGAGGAAGGCATCTACCAGGGATGTTGTGGGCCGCATGGGGGCCGAACCCAGAACCCAAGGATTAAAAGTTTGCTGTTCCGAGTGTCGCGTAGTGTCGGGTAATGATGGTTAGGGCCGGTAAATGCACGTCAGCGGCCAACCTTGCTGGTTTCGAGTGTCGCGTAGTACCGGGCAGTGGCGGGTACGCACAAAACTGCGGAGCCCGATTGGAGCCCGCTGTTGGTTGTTGGTCACTGGCATAGACCACATGGACTCCATCGTAGACCTCGACTGCGAGCCCGGCAGTCATCGTGATCTGATTGCCACACGTTCGAGTTTACGAGAAAAGCGAGTTTTCGACGTTGGCCTACGTTTCGGTGGTTGAGCTGGAGATTTTAAGTGTCAAGGGGTTGCTCAGCCGCCGATCCGAACACGTCCGGGTTTGTTCGAGCCAGGTCGTTGTAGGGCGCCGCGGCTTCGCGAGCCAGGATGGGGCCCGCTCGTACCGGTCCGCCTCGGCGAGCCGGTTGGCGAGGTTGTTCATCGATGTGGCCAGGTGGGGGAGGTAGGCCTCCCGGTTGAGCTCGGCTGGCACCCGGTATAGGTCGACGGCGACGTTCGTCGACGCGCTACGCGCGATTGAGCGAGTGACCACTGGGCCGAGGTGGCGTTGATTCGAACGACGCCGGTTGATTGCGGGCGACATTCGATGACTGGCGCAAGCGCCTTGTCGACGCTCGTTGATGTTGTCTTCTTGGCTGGGCTTAGTAGACGTAATGAAGTAACAAATTTATCATGAGCGGCATCATCGCAGGTCACGGGCTTAAAAATTGCCCAAGATGAATAACTTATTTCATTCCGGCTACTTAGGCGGTACGGGCCGTCATGTTCGAGTGAGTTGTGCCAACCGACCGCTACCAGCGGTTCATACACCGGGCTGGCACGCCGGTTACGGTCTAGATCCCGCCCGACTGGAGCTCCGGGTGCCAACCCAACCACCACCATGCCTTATTGGGCATGGGGCGAAGCCCGGCTAGTGGTGGGCTCAAAGGCCTGCCCGGTTGAGGCGTTCGATGAGGCTTGGTTTGCGCGTGTGCGTTTGGCGTAACGCCGTGCTGCGCTGGGTGAATGTGTGACGGCGGCCGTCGCGTTCGGCAAGCGCGTGGAGGTCGGCGAGTAGTGTGAT
>DASXJI010000397.1:0-3251 GCA_036497495.1 Mycobacterium sp. | reverse complement strand
CGGGGCGAATGGTCCGGCCAGCAGCGGAAAGGCGACGTAGTCCTTCAGCATCTGCTTGCGGGTCTTGCGCCAAATCTCCTGCAGCACCTCGCGTTTGTCCGCCAGTCGGATCTCGCCGGAGGTGATGCGCTCGCTTTCCATTTCGTGCAGCGCGACCCCGTACTGGAACAGCACCATCAGCAGGAACGCGTAGACGGGGTTGCCCAAGAAGTAGGGCTTCCACTTCTGGTCTTCGCTCATTCGCAGGATGCCGTAGCCGATGTCGCGGTCCATGCCCACGATATTGGTGTGGGTGTGGTGCATGTAGTTGTGCGAGTGCCGCCATTGGTCGGCCGGGCACGCGGTGTCCCACTCGAATTCCTGGCCGCGGATCGACGGGTCACGCATCCAGTCGTACTGGCCGTGCATGATGTTGTGGCCGATCTCCATGTTGTCCAGGATCTTTGAGATCCCGAGCATCGCGGTACCCGCCAGCCAGGCCGGCGGAAAGATCCCGGCGAACAGCAGGGCGCGGCCGCCCACGTCGAGTGCGCGCTGCGTCTTGATGACGCCACGGATGTAGTCGGCGTCGCGCTGGCCGAGGTCGGCCATCACGCGTTCTTTGATGGCGTCGAGTTCAGCGCCGAATGCGTCGGCCTGCTCTTGAGTCAGGGTGATCTTGGGCTTGACTATCTGAGTCATGTTGGAGCCTCCTGGTCTGTGATGGGCCCGAAGGGCCTATAGAGCAATGTCGACGTCGCCGACGGGAACGGACACGCAGATCTGCACGTCCTCGTCGGGTGCTGTCGACACCGCACCGGTGGTCAGGTTGCGCACGACACCGCTGTTCTTGCGGCGTGTACAGGTGTGGCAGATGCCCATCCGGCATCCGCTGGCCGGGTTCAGTCCGGCCGATTCGGCCTGCTCCAGCAGCGGGCGGCCATCGTCGACGGCGTCAATGCTGCTGTCCGCGAACGTCACTCGCCCACCCGTTGGCTGCGCGGGCAGGTCGAACGACGGCGCCACGAAGCTCTCGGAGTACACGTTGTCGCAGTGCTCACGGACGGCGTCGACCAAAGCGGTTGGACCACAAACGAAGACCGCGTCAGGTTCTGGCATGGCCGCGGCCAGGTGGCCGTGGCCGAACCGGCCGTCGAGATCGCCGCCGGCCGATCGGGTGTAGCCGTGCAGCACTCGCACACCCGGCATCGCGGCAAGCTCGTCGCGGTAGCACGCCTCGGCGCTGGTGCGCGAGTAGTGCACAAAGGCGATCTCGCCCACATGGCCCTCGTTGACCAGCGTGCGCAGCATCGCCATGACGGGCGTGATCCCGCTGCCGCCGGAGACGAACAGAATGCGGCGGGGCCGCTGCGCCGGCAGGACGAAGTCGCCGGCGACTCCGGTCAGACCGACCACCATCCCGCGACGCGCACGCTCGTACAGATAGGTCGAGACCAATCCGCCGTCGTGATGTCCGATGGTCAGCTCGACATGCGAGGAGCCCTCGGCGTTGGCCGGTGAGTAGCATCGGGTGTGCCGGCGTCCGTCGATCTCGACGCTGAGGTTGACATATTGCCCGGCCTTGATGGTGCCGGTGAACGCCTGGTTGGGCGCCAGTACGAGGGTGACGCTGCGTGGGGTGTCCCGTCGCACGTCGACGACCTTCGCGCGGCCTTCAGCCAACGTCCAGGTCCGGTCCACCTGCTCGGCGTACCGGTCGACGCCATGCGGGCCGGTCAGCAGGTTGACCAGCTCGGAGCTCAGTACCCGCGCTTTCAAAGTTTGCGTGAACATATGTATACCGTGCGCGCACATAACCCTGCTCGTCAAGGGTTTACCCAGGTCTGTGGTACGGTTCACACGGTGAACAGTCGTGCGCCTAGCTCACGGCCGCACCGATCTAGCCGCAGTCGTAGCCGCGAGGGTCCGTCCCGCGAAGAACGTAAAGAAGTCACTCGCCGGGCCATCGTGGCCGCGGCGCTCAAACTGCTCGAAGAGCGCAGTTTCAGCGGATTGAGCCTGCGAGAGGTGACCCGGGAAGCCGGGATCGTCCCCGGAGCGTTCTACCGGCACTTCGAATCAATGGACGCCCTCGGGCTGGTCCTGATCGATGAGTCGTTTCGGACCTTGCGTGACATGTTGCGCGGCGCGCGGGCCGGCAAGCTAGACCCCAACCGGGTGATCGAATCGTCGGTCGAGATCGTGGTCGCCAGCGTCACCGAACGACGCGAGCACTGGCGTTTCATCGGACGCGAACGCTCCAGCGGCGTCACGGTTCTTCGGTATGCCATCCGCACCGAATTCCGGCTGTTGACGTCGGAATTGGCCACCGACCTCGCCCGATTCCCGGGTCTGAACGCGTGGAGCACCGACGACCTCAACGTGCTGGCGAGTCTGTTCGTCAATTCGATGATCGTCATCGCCGAGGCACTCGAAGACGTCCAGGGCGCCGATGCGATCGAGGAGATACGGATAACCGCAGTCAAACAACTGCGGATGATCGTTATCGGCGTCACCGGCTGGCGCAGTAGGCCCTAAGCATCTTCGACATTCTCCGCGCAGCGCAGTAAGACTTCGGCGACGGTTCGCCGATCCCGCGCCGAAATACCCTGCAGCATCACTGCTTCGACGGCGAAGACCGCATCGTGCGCGGCGCCGAGACGCCGCGATCCCAACCGGGTCAACTCCAGGGATCGGGCGCGCCCACGCGGCGGCGCGTCGGCCGTCTCGACCAGTCCCGCCGCACGCAAGCCGCCCAGCACGTCCTGCAACGACTGCCGAGTCACGAAGCACAGACGCGCCAGTTGGGCGGCCGAGGCCTCGGGATGTTCATGCAGCGCCCGCAACGTCGAGTACTGGGCCATCGACAGCCCGGTCGGTTTCAGCGCGAGGTCGCATTGGCGCCGTAATCCTTGCTGGACCCGTTTCACCAGATAGCCGATGGAGCGCTCCGCCTCAGACGCCTGCATGACAGGAACCTTACACCGGTGCTACCGTATCGTCAGGAACCTGACAAAGGAGAACATCATGTCGACCATCACCGCACACGCCCACCACGCGACATTGATCAACGTGTTCACCGTGCAGCCCGAGCGGGCTCGAGAACTCGCCGACCTGTTGACCGCGGCCACCGAGGACGTCATGCAGCACATTGACGGGTTCATTTCGGCGAACATTCACCTCAGTACCGACGGCACCCGCGTGGTCAACTACGCGCAATGGCGCAGCGCGGAAGCGTTTCAGGCGATGCTGAGCAATCCGACCGCCCGGCA
>DASXJI010000396.1:0-2113 GCA_036497495.1 Mycobacterium sp. | reverse complement strand
GTGCCGCCGCCGGTCAACGCTTTGCCGGCGCCGGCTTCGAGGTCTTTGAGTGTGGTTGTGACGATGATGCTGGCGGGCAGCCCGTTGTGTTGACCGAGCTCACCGGAGGCCAGCGCTGAGCGGGCCAAGGCGAGCAGGGCGTCGTGGTTACGCTGCCCGAGGCTGCGGGTATCGCCCTGGATGGCGGTGTGCGAGGGGGTGCCGCTGATGCACGGCGCCTCGTCGGCGGAGTTACACATTCCTGGTGCGGCCAGTTTCGCGAAGATCGCGTCGATGGTCGCGCGAGCCTCGGGATTGAGATAGCCGCTGATCGGCGACATGCCGTCGAGGTCCTGTTTTCCGATGGTGAAGTCGCGGCGTTTGGCGCGGTCGACGTCGCTGAAGTCGCCATCGGGGTTGAGGCAGTCGGTTAGCTTGTCGGCCAGCTTCGCGAGCTCATCGGGGCGGTGTTCACCGGCCAGCCGGGCCAACTGCGCCTCGGCCTTCACCCGGGTCTCGATGTCGACAAAATCCGGCAGCCGATGCCAGAACTCACGAATCACCGCGACGTGACCGTTGCCGATGTCGCCGTTGCGCTGCGCCTCGGCGGTGGCGGGCAGCACCGGCGGCAGCGGCTCACCGTTCAAAGCCCTGCGCTGGCCGAGGTCGGCGGCTTCGTGAATGCGCCGGGACGCCTCGGCCCGGCTGATCCGCAACCGGTTGGCCAGCGCGGGGGCCAACTTGCCGCCCAGCTCAGTGTTATCGGCCTGCTCGGCGAGCTGGTTAATCAGCGGATGCTCAACCGCAGATAGCGTGCGGCGTATCTGTTCGCAGTTCTGCAACATGCTCAGCCGTTCGGGAGTGGTCAACGCGTCGCAGCGCAGGTCCAGGGCGCGCTTGAGGCCGGCCTCGAGCGCGTCGAACACCTCGACGACCTCTTCCCGACTACTAGAACGCATGTTCGAATACTAACAACGCGGCCCGACAATTTTGGAACGGGAAAACTAAAGTGACGCAAGTGGTTTCAGTGGCAAAGGTGCCTATGGTTAAGTGGTCGCCGTGAAGAAGCTGCTAGCTGTGCTCGCACCACTGGCCGGACTCGCGGTCACCGCCAACGGCTACCGGCCGATGAGCAAGCGCGGTTACCTCTCGATCTACGCATTCAGCTTCGGGGTGTTCGCGTCAGAGCTGCCCCTGCAGCTGCTCGTCGGTCAGTTTGCATTGCTGGCCGCCGTCACTCGCAAGCTCTCACCGCAGCTGCGCCGATTCAGCTGGTTTGTGTCGGCGCTGTCGTGGTTGGGATTGGCGGGCCTGCACCGCATCGGCACGCAGGCCGACCAGCCGCTCAAGGCTGCGCTCGACGCCGGGCTGGGTCCCGGTCGCCGCACCGAGTCGGGCGATCTATGGAAGCGGCCGGCCGGGGCGGGCACCGCCAAATCGCCGGGCGTGCTCCGCATGGCGCGGGTCTACGGCAGCTACGCGCATGACACCGATATCAGCTACGGCGAACATGGCGCCCGGAACCACCTCGACATCTGGCGACGGCCCGACCTCGATCGCGGCGGACGGGCGCCGGTGCTGCTGCAGGTGCCCGGCGGCGCGTGGATGGTGGGAAGCAAACGCCAACAGGCGTATCCGTTGATGAGCCATCTCGCCGAGTTGGGCTGGGTGTGCGTAGCCATCAACTACCGGCTCAGCCCCCGCTCCACCTGGCCGGATCAGATCGTCGACGTCAAGCGCGCGCTGGCGTGGACCAAGGAGCACATCGCCGAGTACGGTGGCGACCCGGACTGGGTGGCGATCACCGGTGGCTCAGCCGGTGGGCACCTGTCGTCGCTGGCCGCCCTCACCCCGAACGATCCGCAGTTTCAGCCCGGCTTCGAAGACGCCGACACCAGTGTGCGGGCGGCGGTTCCGTTTTATGGCCTCTACGACTTCACCATGAACGAGGCGATCCACCCCCTGATGGCGCCGACGTTGTCGAAGTACGTCTTCAAGCTGAAGCGACCAGATATTGTTGATGCGTTCCGCAACGCATCGCCGATTACCTATGTAAATCCGGACGCGCCGCCGTTCTTCGTGCTGCATGGTCGTAATGATTCGTTGATCCCAGTCGAGCAGGGCCGCGCCTTTA
>DASXJI010000395.1:0-4769 GCA_036497495.1 Mycobacterium sp. | reverse complement strand
CCGCGTCGCTTAGGCTCGGCGTAGAGCTTCAGCGCCTCCTCGAGGGTGACCTCGAATATCTGGTCCTCCGTCGCCAATGACCGAGAGTCGTTGCCGCGCTTGAGGTATGGGCCGTAGCGGCCGTTCTGCGCGGTGATCTCTTCGCCTGAGCCGGGGTCGACGCCGACCACCCGCGGCAGCGACAGCAGCTTCAACGCATCCTCGAGCGTCACAGTCTGCAGATCCATGCTGCGCAGCAGCGATCCGGTCCGCGGCTTGGGGCCGGTCGGTTTCTTGCCCTTCTTGGCCGGCTGCCCGGCGGCACCGTCGTCATCGTCCGGCTTGGGCAGCACCTCGGTGACGTACGGTCCGTAACGGCCGTCCTTGGCGACGATTTCGTGCCCGGTCTCCGGATCGACACCGAGCGTGCGTCCCTCTTGCGGCGTGGAGAACAGTTCTTCGGCGACGTCGAGGGTCAGCTCGTCGGGGGTCAGCGAATCGTGCAGGTTGGCCCGCTGCGGCGTGGGCTCGCCGTCGTCGCCGACCACCATTCGCTCCAGATACGGCCCGTTCTTGCCGACCCGCACATTGACCGCGCGCCCCTCGGTGTCGTCAAAAAGCTTGATGGAGTTGACTTCTCGTGCGTCGATGCCTTCCAGGTTGACGCCGACGAGCTTTTTGAGCCCACCGGAGCGCGCCACCGAGTCGGCCACGCCGTGGTCGCCGCCGAAATAGAAGTTGTTCAGCCAATTGGTGCGTCGCTCGGTGCCCGAGGCGATGGCGTCGAGTTCGTCCTCCATCGCCGCGGTGAACCCGTAGTCGACCAGACGACCGAAGTGCTGCTCCAGCAAACCCGTGACGGCGAACGCGACCCAGGACGGCACCAGCGCGCTGCCCTTTTTGTGGACGTAGCCGCGGTCCTGGATGGTCTTGATGATCGACGAGTACGTCGACGGCCGCCCGATGCCCAGCTCTTCGAGAGCCTTGATCAACGACGCCTCGGTGTAGCGGGCCGGCGGGTTGGTGGAGTGCCCGTCGGGGGTCAGCTCGGTGGCATCCACCCGCTGTCCCTGGGTCAGCTGCGGCAGCCGGCTCTCGGCGTCGTCGGCCTCGCCACCGGCCAGTTCGTCGACGGTCTCCACGTAGGCCTTCAGGAATCCGGCGAAGGTGATGGTGCGACCGCTGGCCGAGAACACGACCTGCCGACCGTCGGATTCGCCGTTGATCCGCAGACTCAGCGTGGTACCCCGGGCGTCGGCCATCTGTGAGGCCACCGTGCGCTGCCAGATCAGCTCGTAGAGCCGGAAGTCGTCACCGTCGAGCTCGCGGCGCACCGCGTCGGGCGTCGCGAAGGTTTCCCCTGCGGGCCGGATCGCCTCGTGAGCTTCCTGGGCGTTCTTCACCTTGCGGGTGTACTGGCGCGCCGACGGATAGACGTACTCCTCGCCGTACAACTGACGGGCCTGCGTGCGGGCCGCGTTGATCGCCGACTCCGACAGCGTCGTCGAGTCGGTACGCATGTAGGTGATGTAGCCGTTCTCGTACAGCCGCTGCGCGATGCTCATCGTGCGCTCGGCGGAGAACCGCAGCTTGCGGCCGGCCTCCTGCTGCAGCGTCGACGTCATGAACGGCGGATACGGGCGACGGGTGTAGGGCTTTTCCTCCACCGAGCCGACGGTCAGCTGGGAGCCGCGTAGACCGCTGGCCAGCGAACCGGCGCTGGACTGGTCAAGCACTATGACTTTCGCGACCTCGCTGCCTCCACGCAGTGTGCCCAGCGAGTCGAAGTCGCGACCGGTCGCAACGCGCAGGCCGTCGACGTTGGTCAGTCGGGCGCTGAAGGTCGGCGGCTGAGCTTTGGGGTCGGACACGCTGGCGTCCAGCTCGGCCACCACGTCCCAGTAGGCGGCACTGCGGAACGCCATGCGGTCGCGCTCGCGCTGCACGATGATGCGGGTGGCCACCGACTGGACCCGGCCCGCGGAGAGCTTGGGCGCCACCTTCTTCCACAGCACCGGGCTGACCTCGTAGCCGTACAGCCGGTCCAGGATGCGGCGGGTTTCCTGGGCGTCGACCAGATCGATGTCCAGGTCCCGTGGGTTCTCGGCGGCTTCCAGGATCGCCTGCTCGGTGATCTCGTGGAAAACCATCCGTTTGATCGGAATGCGCGGTTTGAGGGTTTCCAGCAGATGCCAGGCGATCGCCTCGCCCTCGCGGTCACCATCCGTGGCCAGATAAAGCTCGTCGACGTCTTTGAGCAGGCCCTTGAGCTCGGTGACCGTGCTCTTCTTGTCCGGGCTGATGATGTAGAGCGGCTCGAAATCCTCGTCGACGTTCACCCCGAGCCGGGCCCAGGGCTGCGACTTGTACTTGGCGGGCACGTCGGCCGCCGCCCGCGGCAGATCGCGGATGTGACCGCGGGAGGATTCGACGATGTAGTTGGAGCCCAGGTAGCCGGCTAATTTGCGCGCCTTGGTGGGCGACTCGACAATGACGAGTCGCCGCGTGGCGCCATTCCCGTGGCCAGCACGGTCGCCTTCAGCCACCTCTGATTACGCTCGCTTCCCTTGACTTCTTGCCCCTGGCCGGCCCCGCGGGGAGATATTCCGCGACCGGCCAGCGTCGTGTCTGCGGCGTCCTTGGGCCGGTAGACAACTGACAATGTGGCATTCGGGATGAGCCGACGCAAACCGACCCCCCGTTCACCGGCCGTCCGATTGCGGCTAGACGTGCGGCCAGAAGGGAAACGCCTCGGCGATGTCGGGGGGTTCCCCAACGTTCTCTACCAGGCGTGATAGCCGACGGCGGCCGCTGATCCGCAGGGCGGGCCGGGCTCCGCGAGTGCCGATCAGGGTCGGCGCAATCCCGACTCGCATCAGCGCCGACGCCAGCGGCGAGTGGGTCTCCGGCGCGTGCGGATCCAGACCAAGGAGGTAACGGTCGGCTTCCGGGACACCGGCGGCCAATATCCAGGCCCGCAGCTCGCGCGGCCCGGGCAGCCACAGCGGCGGCACGGTCTTCACGGCACCGCGGGTCCATTCGACGGCGATCGGGCGCAAGCCGGCGTCGACGGCGGTCCGTACCAACGGCGTGTTCTCATCGGTGACCGTGATTTCGGCCGTCAGACCAGCTTCGTCGATCATCTGGCCCAGCGCATGCGCCCGCCAGACCTGGTCGACGACCACCGACAGCCGGGCCCCACCGCCGACCGTCACAATCTGGCCCGCGGCCGCCAGCACCCCGGTGAGATCGCTGACCGCAGGGGGCACCGACTCAGCCGAGAAGAAGGAAAGCTGGCTCACATCAACGACAGTAAGCGCCTCGACGACGATGCACGCCAATGCGCGCGGAGCGCCGCGAAACCAGGATGGGCAAGCAGCGAAAACCCCCCGAACGAACCCGGTGATTCACCGACCGTGCGGGGGGTTGTCGTTAACAGGCGCTCAGACGGCGCGGACGCCGGTGGCCTGGGGGCCCTTGGGGCTCTGGCCGACCTCGAACTCGACGCGCTGGTTCTCTTCAAGGGTGCGGAAGCCGCTACCCTGGATCTCCGTGTAGTGGACGAACACGTCGGCCGAACCGTCTTCGGGGGCGATGAAGCCGAATCCCTTTTCCGCGTTGAACCACTTCACAGTTCCCTGTGGCATTTCTCGATATTTCCTTTACTACTCGGGTGCGAAGCATCACCTCGATGCTCCGGGCCCGTTCCGACCGCTAGACCTTGCTGAGTCGCCGGAACTTCACCCGACCTACAACCTCGCAGGAACCGCGGTCGCAACGTCGATCCTGCGAAAGTTTGACACGAACACAGAAGCTGCGACCGCAAACAGTCAACCATGTTCATCGCCGCAGCAACAGCCTCAGGTGAGCAATTGAGCTACCACTAGGTAAACAATTGAAGAGCGACGCCGAAACGCCCGGTCGCAAGGGCCTATCGGGCGCGGTTTCAGGTGATCAGTTCAGATCAGGAGGCATTTAATCGTGGGGACGTTCGGCAGCGAGCTGCTCGCCGCCGCGCTCGCCGGCACCGAGTCGGGCGAACACCCGCTGCGTCATGTCGCCGAGCTGCCCGCACGGCATGGCCGCCAACGGCCTTGGCCGACATGGGTCGAACCCGACCTGCTGCGCGCATTCACCGCCCGCGGCGTCACTTCGCCGTGGGCACACCAGGTTCAGGCCGCTGAGCTTGCGCACGCCGGGCATCACGTTGTTATCAGCACCGGCACGGCATCCGGGAAATCGCTGGCCTACCAATTGCCCATCCTGAATTTACTGGCGACCGACCCGCGGGCCCGTGCGTTGTACATCTCGCCGACGAAAGCCCTTGGCCACGACCAACTGCGGGCCGCGCACATGCTGACCGCGGCGGTCCCACGGCTGGGGGACGTCGCGCCGACGGCCTACGACGGCGACAGCCCGATCGAGGTGCGTCGCCTCGCACGGGAGCGTTCCCGCTGGGTGTTCTCCAACCCCGACATGGTCCACCTGGCGCTGTTGCGAAACCACGCTCGCTGGGCGGTATTCCTGCGCAACCTGCGGTTCGTTGTTGTCGACGAATGTCATTACTACCGCGGGGTTTTCGGCTCGAATGTGGCGATGGTGCTGCGCCGGCTGCTGCGATTGTGCGCGCGCTATTCCGCTGATCGGGCGGTAACACCGACGGTGATCTTCGCCAGCGCTACGACGGCGGCGCCGGGTGCGACGGCCACCGAACTCATCGGCCAGCCAGTCGAGGAGATCGCCGAAGACGCGTCGCCGCAAGGCGCCCGGACGGTGGCACTGTGGGAGCC
>DASXJI010000394.1:0-3854 GCA_036497495.1 Mycobacterium sp. | reverse complement strand
GCGGCAGGCATCCTTACCGATATGCATCAAATCAACGGAGTCCGCGATCCCGCGACAAGTTTCCCGCTTGACATCGCTACCGACGACACGGGTGAACGCCGGCAAGCGAACCGCGCCGTCGCCATCAGCGCCTTGGGACTGGCCGCAACCGGGCTGGTCGAATTGTCGATCGCACTGGTGTCAGGTTCGGTGGCGCTGCTGGGCGACGCGTTGCACAACCTGTCGGATGTGTCGACCAGCGCCCTGGTGTTCGTCGGTTTTCGGGCATCACGCCACCTTCCCACCGAGCGTTACCCGTACGGTTACGAGCGCGCCGAAGACCTCGCCGGCATCGGTGTGGCACTGGTGATATGGGGTAGTGCCCTGGTTGCCGGGTTCGAAAGTCTCAACAAGCTGTTGCGTCACGGCGGCACTGGTCACGTCGGCTGGGGCATCGCCGCCGCGGCGGTGGGGATCGCGGGCAACCAACTGGTGGCGAGGTACAAACTGAGTGTGGGCCGGCGGATTCGCTCGGCCACCATGGTGGCCGATGCCAAGCACTCACGGCTCGATGCATTGTCATCCGCGGGCGCGATGCTCGGCCTGATCGGGGTTGCCCTGGGCTGGGCGTGGGCTGACGCGGTGGCAGGAATCGTCGTCACCGGATTCATTTGCCATGTCGGTTGGGAAGTGACGGCGGACATCGCTCACCGCCTTCTCGATGGCGTCGACCCGGAGATCATCACGACCGCCGAGACCGCTGCCATCCAAGTGCCGGGTGTTGAGCACGCGCATGCTCGCGCCCGCTGGACGGGACGGACGCTGCGCGTCGAGGTGGAAGGGTTCTTGGATTCCGAGACTTCGCTGGCTGCCGCAGATCAGATCGGCCGCACGGTGGCCTCAGTACTCACATCGCGCATACCCATGATGCAGAGCTTCACCTGGTCGGCCAGAGCTTCCTGACGACCAATATGGCCCATCAGATCCGCGTCGAGGTGTCCGCCGGGTTGGCCGAGCCGCGCTTCGCCGGCTCGTGACCGCTTAGCCGGCGCCTTTGCCGTTGTCGACCCGATAGACGGCGCCGTGAATCGCGGCTGCGTCGTCGCTGGCCAGGAATGCGATCACGTTCGCCACATCGAGGGGTTGCATCATGCCGCGCGGTGAGGCCGTGCGCATGATCAGGTCGTAGTTCGGGTCCTCGGGTGCGGTGAACTGTTCGATCTGCGGTGTCAGCATGCCACCGGGGCAAACCGCATTGACCCGCAAGCGATCCGCGGTGTACTCGACTGCCAACGCCCGGGTGAGTCCGATCAGGCCGTGCTTGGCAGCGCAGTAGCCGGCCGAATAGGCCTGGCCTTCGACGCCGGCAATCGAGCTGACGTTGACGATGTTGCCGCCTCGCTCCAGCAGATAGGGCAATGCGGCCCTGCACAAGTGGAACGGCCCGTTGAGGTTGACCGCTAGATCTTGCGTCCACTCGTCGTCGCTCATCGTCTCGGTACGTCGCATCTGGTGGCGCCCCGCGATGTTGATCAAGACATCCAGACCACCCAGTTCGCGGACGCACTGCTCGATCGCGTCTTTACAGGCTGGCGCCGATGCGATGTCCACCGATGCGTGTGAGCCCTTTTGGACGTCGCCGAAAACCGCGGCCAACCGCGCGGCGTCTCGGCCTATCCCGAAAACTGTTGCGCCGCGGCGAGATAACAACCGGGCTGTCTCAGCGCCGAGACCCGACGATGCGCCAGTCACGAACGCGATCTTGCCCTCAAGCGTTGACATACCGTTGCCTCACCAACCTGGTGCACCCCGGTAGGAGCGCGTCCGCATAACGCTACCCCGCAGCAGATCAAGTGGCGCAAGGATTCTCAGCCCGAACAGCTCGACCATGGGCACGGGTCGCAATCGCTGCCGAATACGACGGACTGCGACCAGCACCAGCAGATTAGCCGCCCGCCTCCCCAATGCGATCCGAGTAGTTCGCTTCCGCCAGGTCGACGGCGTGGACCCGCTGCGCCGACCGAAGCAATAGCCGACGCACGTCGCCATCGTCAGAGCGGCGAACGCCGCACACACCGTCATGATGATGAGCGTTCTTGGTCACCATCGCGGTGAGGTCACGCCCGAGATACACCTCGGCCAATAAATGAAGCCCGGCGTTCAGCCGAGCTTGATGTTGACGGCGACATACCCGATTGGGATGCCGGTCCAGAGCGCGATGCATTCCCGTGCCGCCAATTCCACTGCTGCGCGGCGACTGGCGCGGGTGACCCTGCCGATCTCTGGGATCCGGATCATCCACCCGTCTGCGTCGCGAGTGGCTTCGATGTCGAAGCATTGGCCGAGCGTTGGACACTTAACGCGGGAAGCCAATCGCTGGGCGCTGCGCGCCTGTCGTGGCCGCACCAGCGCGGACTGAATAGGCATGGCCGCTTTCCTGAGTTGAGGACAAAACCGCGCGCTAGCGTATTGCGAATCGAAGCGAAAACCTAATCGACACCACCGAACCCCCGCGTTGATCGAGAAAAATACCGCTTCAGCTGCCGTTTCGTTGCGTGTCGTTACGCTTTTGGTCTCACTCGTCACCTGCAGTTTCCTTTCCAGCCGACGCGGGCGGAATGAAGACCACCATCCGCGGCGTTGCAACGTGCTGAGTTTGACCACCGC
This sequence comes from Mycobacterium sp., assembly GCA_036497495.1. GTDB lineage: Bacteria > Actinomycetota > Actinomycetes > Mycobacteriales > Mycobacteriaceae > Mycobacterium. The sequence goes on along the minus strand of DASXJI010000394.1, from coordinate 1,208 downwards.
TAGTCCCAGATATCAAAATGACCGACGGCATCGACGCCGGAGGCCGCACTGCGCGGGAGTCTTCCACCGCATACGCTTCAAAAGCATCCTCGCTCGACGAAAGGCATCAGCGTGCACGAGACAACCCGCTACGGCATATCGCCGCTGTCATGGTGTGCACAGCCAATGACGAGGGCCCTGCAGTTCGCAGCTGTCCTGACGATGCTGTTCGCAATGGCGGTGACGACCCCGGCCATCAGCAAGGCCGCCGCCGATGGACAGTGCTCCGACGTCGAGGTCATTTTCGCCCGCGGCACCATGGAGCCACCCGGTCCCGGCACCGTCGGACAGCAATTCTCCGACGCCCTCACATCCCGTCTGGGCGGCCGTTCGATCGACGTGTATCCGGTCAATTACCCTGCCTCACTGAACTTTTCGCAAGCAGCCGACGGTGTCGCCGACGCCGCGAACAAGGTCCTGGACACCGTCAACACCTGCCCTGGGACCAAGATCGTCCTCGGCGGCTATTCGCAGGGCGCGGCGATCGCCGCCTACATCACCTCCGATAGCGTCCCACCGGGCTACGCGCTCCCCGCGGGCATCACCGGCCCGTTGCCGCCCAATGTCGCTCCGCACATCGCTGCCGTCACCCTGTTCGGCAAGCCCTCCAACGGGTTTCTCAACCTGATCGACCGCGACGCCCCGCCGATCAACATCGGGCCGCTCTACGCAAACAAGACGCTCGACCTGTGCACACCTCAAGACCCGGTCTGCTCATCGGGCCAGGGATTCAGCCGGGCCGCCCACAGTGCCTACAAGACGAACGGCATGACTGATCAAGCTGCTGATTTCGCCGCGAAAGCGATCCACAGTCGCTAAGCCCGACGCACAGGTTTCTCACGTCGCGCAGAGGCCGGCGCTCAGCGTGTGAGCTCCTGCTGGAATCGCGAGTCTGGTGACTCGGTGAGCTGATGCGGCAACCCGTGGAGGGCACCGGCTGAGTCTGGAGCACATCGGCGATGCCGTCGATTCGCAGCATTGCCTTGCGTCCCACGTGATCCCCTCCGCCAGTGTGCTACCGGGGATGTCCTTTACGCCTCGTTCGGAAATAACTTGATATGTCACGTAGTTGAGTGTTACGGTTCGATTCGCACAGCTTGCGGATCCCGTCGGCGCGCGATAACTGGCGTCGACGCCGGGAATCGCGAAGGAAGGCGCCGACGATGGAT
>DASXJI010000393.1:0-3454 GCA_036497495.1 Mycobacterium sp. | reverse complement strand
GTACCCGACGGGCCCAGCAGAACGCTGACCTCGCCCTCCGGGATCTCCAATGTGACGTCTTCCCAGATTCGCTGGGACCCGAAGGACTTCGTCAGTCCCTCGACCGAGATACCGATGCCCATGCGAAACCCTCCCGCTGATGTTGCTCATAGCAGCCCAAGACCAGCTTGTGGCTTGAGTCACTGTAGCGCACAGGTCGGCCGGTTTTGATCAGTCCTGCGGCGCCCAGTTTCCGTGAAATCCCATCGGTACGCGCTGCGGCAAGTGGACCGTCGCCACCGATTCGCAAGTTTGCGCATCGAGCAGCAGCAGCTGGCCCTCATCACGTCCGCGGTGATACCCGTAGCCCATCAGAATTCCGTCGTCCTCAGCCAAGCTAGCCGACCCGGCGGCGGGACGCGGAACGAACGACATCTCGCCGATCAGCAGCTCGGGGTCGAGCGGAGCAATCATGCTGGATCCGGTCGCGTAGTCGTGCTTGTACAACGCCGACGACATTTTCGATCTGCCTGAGTCGACGAACCCGCCACCGATGCCCACGGTGTAGCCGAAGCGATGCCGGCTGCCCAGCAGGGTCTCGTTGATCCGGGGAAATTCCTGCGAGCGGTCGTCGCGGCGTTCGCTGGTCACCACTCCGGTCGTCAGGTTGATGGTCCACCGATCCAAGGTGGGCGCCGTGTCGCCGGGTCCACGACGGTCACGGTCGAACATCCGCTCGTAGCGGACCACGTCGAGCACCAGCACTTCGTGGTTGTTGCGGACCTCGGAGTAGGCGTTCAGCGGGTGGTAGACGTAGCAGGGTTCGATGTCGAACCACCGCACTACGGCCTTTGCGCCGTTACCGCCGGTCTCACGCGACACGACGCCGATGCGCGCCGGGTATTTCGGGTTCCAGGCATAGGGAAGCTGGTAGGCCGACTTCTCGTGGCGATTGAACATCGCAGCAATCGGGCCGGGCACCGGCACCTGTCCGACGACGGCTTGGGCCACCAGCTGGGCCGGGTGGCGCATCCACTTGGGCATCTTTTTCGGCAGCACCTGCATCGGGTCGAGGGTCACCGGCAAGTCGTAGAGCACTACATATTTGTCGGTCAACGAGAAGTCGTGCATCATCGGCGATCCCGACACCTCGATGTCGACCGTGCGACGGGCGTGGCCGCTCGTGTCGATGACGGAGTACTGCACGTTTTTGCCGCGCGCGAAGGAGTAGGACACCGCGTGCAGGTCGCCGGTGCGCGGGTCACGATGAGGGTGAGCGGCATAGCCGCCGGTGAGGGTCCCGTCGAAATCGCACGCACCGACCGTGTCGAGTTCGTCGGTGAGTTCGTAGTTCGCCACGCCGCCTTCGACGAGAGCCAGGGTCTTGCCTCCATGGGCCAGCACATTGGTGTTGGCACCCAGGGACTGCATTCCGGCGCGCAGGTTGCGGGCGGCGGTCGCCGGCTCGCCGAGAGCCGCGCGCACAGCCGGGCTGCGCACCCAGCGGTTCCGATACCAGTCGGCTCTGCCGCCACACAGTGCTACGCCGTGCACCATGCCGTCGCCGGTAAACCAGTGATAGGTGGCGGGGTCGACTTCGGCGACGGGGTTGGGACCGTTGCGCAGGTAGCGCCCGTCGAGGAAGTCGGGGATATGTCCGGTAACCGCTAGATCGGTCGCGGTGACCTCGGTGCGGACCGGCGCCAGGAAGTCATCGAGATACGGATTCGCTGGTACGGCGGTGACGGCTGTCTTCACTTCGGCCTCCAAGCTCGTATAACATTGATATGCCATTGTTATACCCATCCCGCGTCCACTGTGTCAAGATGTTCAGCTAATGACTCCCTCGAGCCCGGGCACCGAGCGCAACGTGCGTGATGAGTTGCTGCGCGTCGCCGTGGACATCCTCAATCAGGACGGTCCCGACGGGTTACAAACGCGCAAGATCGCCAGCGCAGCGGGGACCTCGACGATGGCGGTCTACACCTATTTCGGCGGAATGCCCGGGTTGATCGCGGCGATCGCCGAGGAGGGGTTGCGCCAGTTCGATGCCGCAATGACGATGCCGTCGACCTCGGACCCGGTTGCGGATCTCATGGCCACCGGGATCGCCTACCGGCGCTATGCGATCGAGTATCCGCACATGTACCGGCTGATGTTCGGCAGCACCAGCGCGCACGGCATCAATGCGCCGGCGCACAACGTGCTCACCCTGAGCCGGGCAGAGATCAACGACCACTACCCCAGCTTCGCCCACGTCGTCCGGGGCGTGCACCGATCGATGCAGGCCGGGCGAATCGACGGCTCACCCGACGACGATGCCTCCGTGGTGGCCACTGCCGCGCAATTCTGGGCGGCGATCCACGGCTTCGTCATGCTCGAACTCGCCGGCTCCTACGGAGCACAGGGCAGCGCGGTCGGGCCCGTGCTTGCCGCATTGACGACGAATCTTCTTGTTGCGCTGGGCGATTCACCCGAGCTGGTGCGAAAGTCGCAGCAGGCGTCGGTGCAGCGCTAGATACCCGAAACCCCCGGAGCCGAGTTGACTCCGGGGGTGTTCGCGAATCGACTACTTGACGGTGACGGTGGCGCCGGCGGCCTCGAGCTTGCCCTTGGCCTCCTCGGCAGCCTCCTTGGGCGCCTTCTCCAAAACCGGCTTGGGTGCGCCGTCGACGAGGTCCTTGGCCTCTTTCAGGCCCAGGCCCGAGACGATCTCACGCACAACCTTGATGACGCCGATCTTCTTGTCGCCGGCGGCCTCGAGGATGACGTCGAACTCCGACTGCTCCTCGGCGGCCTCGGCGGGCGCGCCACCGGCGGCGGGACCGGCCGCAGCCACGGCGACCGGGGCGGCCGCGGTGACCTCGAAGGTCTCTTCGAACTTCTTCACGAACTCCGAGAGCTCCAGCAAGGTCAGTTCCTTGAAGGCGTCGAGCAATTCGTCAGTGGACAGCTTGGACATGGTGTTGGTCCTTCCTAGATGGTTACGGGGTTATTCGTTGGTTTCGGCGGGTGATTCCGCTGGTGTTTCGGCGGGAGCCTCGGCGGCCTTCTTTTCTTGCAGCGCGGCAACAAGCCTGGCCACCTGCGTGGCGGGCGCGTTGAACAGCCCGGCCGCCTTGGACAGGTTGGCCTTCATCGCTCCGGCCAGATTGGCCAGCAGGACCTCGCGGGATTCCAGGTCAGCGATGCGCTCGACCTCGGAGACGGTCAGCGCGCGACCGTCCATGTAGCCGCCCTTGATGACCAGCGCCTTGTGGTCTTTGGCGAACTTCTTGATCGCCTTGGCCGCGTCAACTGCCTCGCCACTGACGAACGCGATGGCGGTCGGTCCGACGAACAGCTCGTCGAGTCCTTCCACGCCCGCTTCCGACGCGGCCCGCTTGATCAGCGTGTTCTTGGCGACCGAGTACGTCGCCGAACCAGACAGCGACCGACGCAGTTCGGCCAGGTTGGCGACCGTCAGACCGCGATA
>DASXJI010000392.1:0-3624 GCA_036497495.1 Mycobacterium sp. | reverse complement strand
TGTTAGGTAGATTATGCCGCCAGCGTCATCGGCGCTGCGATTGCCCTCGTGTAATAGCGGTAGTTATCGACTTGTATAGCTGTGATTTCGCGATGAGCTGGGCGTGTCAAACATCGGATCATCAGCATATCACAGCATAATTGATCTTACATTAAGTTGGAGGTGGTCGTGGTGCGGAAGCGGAAGTCGGATGCTAAGGAGGCGGCGCTGGCCGAGACGCGGACGCTGAATCCCCGCCCGGAGGCGGTGGGTGACGAGGCGTTCGTGTCCTCGGAGTTCTTCGATGCCCGCGATGTGGTGCAGGTCAAATACGAGATGGTGCGGCGGGTGCGGGTCGACGGCGCCCCGGTGACGCAGACCGCGGCTGCGTTCGGGTTCTCCCGGCCGTCGTACTACGAGGCGGCCGCTGCGGTGGACCGCGACGGGCTGGGTGGGCTGGTGCCGGCCAAGCCCGGGCCGCGGGGCGCACACAAGCTCACCGGTGAGGTCATCGCCAATGCACGCCAGCTGCGTGAGAGCAGGATCCCGACCTGGGATCGGCGCAGCTGGCCGATGCGATCGCGGCCAAATTCGCGATCAGGGTGCACCCGCGATCGGTGGAGCGGGCCCTGGCCCGCGCTGAAAATTCCAAAAGTGGAGACGCGCAATGACATCGACGATACGAGCGGTGGCAAATCCGACGTTGTGGACGGGTATGAGCGGCTGCGGGCCCGGGCGCTTACCGGCGACACCGACGGGTGGCGGCTGGGGCTGGGGGTGTTGCAGCAGCGCGGGGTTGCCGCATGGCTGCGGGTGCGGCAGGCGACCGCGCCGACGCTGGCCCGGCCCACGCCCGCCCGGGCCGGGTCGCCCAGCGCCGGGGGCGTGGACGTTGAGCTGGTCGGGCTGCTGGCCTCGATGGCGCTGGCCGTCGCCACACAGGGGTGAGCGGGCATGAGTGAGCAGGCCGCGGCGAAGGTGACCGGCGCGCATCTGGCCCGTACCGCCTACCTGTATGTGCGTCAGTCGACACTGCGTCAGGTGCTGACCAACACCGAATCGGCCGCGCGTCAATATGCGTTGCGGCAGAGGGCGATCGCGCTGGGCTGGCAAGCCGAGGCGATCGTTACCATCGACACCGATCAGGGTCAGTCCGGGGCCAGCGCCGCCGACCGGGAAGGATTTCAGCGGCTGGTCGCCGAGGTGAGCATGGGCCGCGCCGGGATCGTGTTGGGCCTGGAGGTCTCCCGGCTGGCCCGCAACAACGCCGACTGGCACCGGCTGCTGGAGATTTGCGCCATGTCGGGCACGCTGATCTGCGACGAGGACGGGCTGTATGACCCGACCGACTTCAACGACCGGCTGCTGCTCGGGCTGAAGGGCACTATGAGCGAGGCCGAGCTGCACTTCATCCGGGCCCGCCTCATCGGCGGCCAGTTGTCCAAGGCTCGCCGCGGCGAACTGCAGATGCCGTTGCCGGTGGGGCTGGTCTACGACCCCGCCGGCAAGGTGGTGCTGGACCCGGATACCGGTGTGCAACAAGCGATCCGGCACGTGTTCACGCTGTTCGCCCGCACCGGCTCGGCGCGCGCGGTGGTGCAGCAGTTCAACGCCGACGGGCTGCTGTTCCCGGTGCGGGTGCGCACCGGCGCGCACAAGGGCGAGCTGGCCTGGATGCCGCTGCAGCACTGGCGGGTGCTGCGCACCCTGCACAATCCCCGCTACGCCGGCGCGTTCGCCTACGGCCGCCGCCGCGAACGCCTCGCCAGCGACGGCAAGAAGACCTACCAGCTCGTGCCGCGCGAGCAGTGGATCGCGCTGATCCGCGACACCCACCCCGGCTACATCAGCTGGGACCAGTACGAGACCAACCAGAAACTGTTGCTGGCCAACGCGACCGCGCACGGCGAGGACCGCGCGGCCGGCCCGGCCCGAGAAGGCACCGCGCTACTGCAGGGCCTGGCCATCTGCGGGCGCTGCGGACGCCGGATGACGGTGCGCTACCACACCCGCCGCGGCGTGCAGGTCCCCGATTACCAATGCCAGACCCGCTGCATCCAGGACGGCGCGGCCCGCTGCCAAGCCGTGCCCGGCGGTGTCATCGACGACGCCGTCGGCGCCCTGCTGCTCGATACCCTCACCCCGCACGCGCTCGAGGTCGCCCTGACCGTGCAGGTCGAACTGGACACCCGCGCGGCCGAAGCCGACGCGCTGCGCCGCCAAGCCGTCGAACGCGCCAGCCACCGCGCCGACCTCGCTCGCCGCCGCTACCTGGCCGTCGACCCCGACAACCGGCTCGTCGCCGACAGCCTGGAAGCCGACTGGAACGATGCGCTGCGCACCCTGGGAAGCGCGCAGGAGAACTACGAACGCGCCAGCCAGGCCGCGGCAGCCGCACTCACCAAGGAGGTAAAACACCAACTCGACTCGCTAGCAACGGATTTCCCCGCTCTCTGGAATAGCCCGCACACCGCGCAGCGGGACCGCAAACGTATGGTCCGCCTGCTCGTCGATGACGTCACCCTGCACAAGACCGACCGCATCCACCTGCACGTGCGTCTGCGCGGCGGCCAGACCCGCAGCCTCGCCGTCGCGATACCACCCACATCCTGGCAGGCCCGCCAAACGCGCCCCGACACCGTCAAAGCGCTTGACCAGCTGCTGAACACCCACACCGACGCCGAGGTCGCCGATGCGCTCAATGCCGCGGGTCACCGCTCGGGTGAGGACAAACCGTTCACCGCCGGCACCGTCCACCTCCGCCGCAAGTACCATCTACCCAGCCACGCCGAACGGCTGCGTGCCCAAGGCCTGCTCACCACGACCGAGATCGCGACCCAGATCGGCGTGCACACGAGCACGGTCAAGAGCTGGACCAAAGCTGGAATCCTCAACTCCCACAAGGCAAACGACAAGAATGAGCGCCTCTACGAACCACCCACCGCCGGCGATCCCCGCCTCACCGCACGACAAGGCAGCCCACTGAGAAACCGAGTTCCCACCCAACCCACCACAGGAGGTGCACTATGAAGCCAAGCCCTTGTCTCGGGGACTGCGGACCCGGGCCGGGTCGACCGCGAAACCACGGGCTTGGGCGTACTCCGGGAAGGTGTCGTTGAGCCTGGGCTCGGTGGCATCGGCAGCCGCAACGATGGCTTTCATGTTGTCGGGGATCACCACCGCGAACACCCCGCCGAAGAACACCCACGCCGCTTCGAACCCGGCGATCACCTCGTGCAGTGTCTGACGGTAGGTCGGCCAGACGAACAGGTGCCGGGAGTACACCGCGGTGAAGATCAGCCCGTGCACCATCCGGCGCCGACCATCGGTCGCGTCGGTCAGCATGCCGAGCCTACCGAAGTCGACCTGCACCTCCGCCCCCGGTTCACAGTCGGCCACCGGCACCGTGGACTGACGCCGCCCAAAATCCAATTCTGTTGTGGCGTACCGGTGCAACGTCCGATACGACACCACCACACCACGACGCCCCAGCAGCGTGTGGACCTTAGTGGTCTGGCACGGAATTTCGGTGACGTATTTCGTGGGGGCCGTTATGCGGCGGGCGTGAGGGCGGCGTCTTCGTGGGCCGCGATGCGCTGGAGTAGGGCGTTCAGATCGTCTTTGGTGAACTTCCATTCGAACGGT
>DASXJI010000391.1:0-8775 GCA_036497495.1 Mycobacterium sp. | reverse complement strand
GTCTCCGGCGGGGGAGTGGGTGCCTGCGATTCCCACATCCGCAACGAACGGAACTGCGGATCGGCGGCCACCAATTGGCTCAGCGCCGTAGTTCCTGTGCGGGGTAGCCCGATGACGAAGACGGGTCCGCCGACCACCTCGGCATCGATCTCGGGGTGCTGTCCGTAGGTGTCTTCGACCTTGAGGCGCTGGATCAGCGCGTTGCTGATGGTGGCGTGCTGAATGACATTGCCTATCTCGGACAGCTCGGCCTCGTTGTTCAGGGCGTCGACGGTGCGCTCCAAACCCTCACGGTAATAAGGCGACCCGAAATCGTGCAGCCCTGTTGCGGCGCGCGCGCCGTCTTCGAGTTCGTCGGCAGAAAACGTCACAGGGCGAACCTTTGGTGGACGGCACGCCGGCGTCGCTCGAGCACCGATGCGCGTTGGTCGGCGGTGATCCTGGCGGTGTCGGTAGGCAGCGCGGAGACGATCTCGTCGAACGCGACAACTCTGCTGCTCGGTGTGGGCGCCGTACCGGTGCGGACGCAGCGCAGGATCATCGCGCCATTGCTGAAGCCCGCGGTGTCAAGCCAATTGGCCACCCCGGGATCGCGTCCGCAAACCACCACCCGCACCAGGCCGTCGGAATCCACCACCGCCTGGTGCGCGTTCAGGCTGGATTGGTGGCGGCCGTAGTGAATCGTTTCCCACCACGGGTTGCCGAGCGAATAGCTCCAGTAAACCCCTTGGGGTGGCTCAACTTCGAGGATCAACGCCTGCTCAGGGTCCAGTTCCCACCGGCCGATCACGGGTTTGTTCTCCGCGGCCGCGCCTATCGCGGTGCGATCGATCGGAGGCAGAAAGCCGTTCGGCGGCGCCGCCGCACCGAACTGCAGGAAGAACTCAAGATTGTCGTGCACGAAATGACCGAGGGCTACCAACTGCCGCGACACCACCGCGTCGGGCTCGACGTCGACGGCCTGAGGCCGCACCGCATCGCCGATCCGTTCGATACGCAAGGACGACGGCGTCTCGATATCCCAGTCGTAGAAGAAGTGCCGAACGGTCAGTGTCGGATGCGCACCGTCGATCGGCATCCAGTTGCCGTCGTGCTCGTCGGCGGACAACACCACCTCGAAGTTGCCGTCACCGTCGGTGAGCAGCTCGTCGACCAAAGCATTCGCGGTCGAGACGATGCCATTCATCGTCTGCAGCCCGACATACCTTGCCGTGCCACGGTTGCCGGACAACCGATAGCTCTCCCGACCACGCATCGTCGCGCGGGTGTACAGGCAGTCCGGGCATTCCATCCCCCAGGTGAGGATGTCGGTCGTGCTGGCGCGCTGGACGCGCAGAATCGGATCGGGATCGTATCGCAACGCCTCGTCGATGCCAGTAGCCAGCAACACCAGCAGATGGCGCATTCCCGCCGCGAGGTCGAGCCGATTGCGGCTTCCCGCATCGCATTCCACGATCCGCGCGGCGGCGTTGAGCTGTTGCATCAGATGCGACCACGCCGCAGGCAAGTCCACGTCACCGCCGGCCGGCGCCTCGGTGGACGCCTCGGCGATGGAGTGCGGCAACCACGCCATCGGTCGCTGCACGGCGCTCATATCGTCACCGTGTCTGCGTGCATATCTGCGCCTTAACTGAGAATGATATTTTCGTTTAGTACCCGACAACCATGACAGCCGACTCGGAGACTGTCAATGGGTGCGGCTCGTCGGGAAGACAAACCCCAGCGCTTGCCATCTATTGCGCGTGCTGAAAGCATTGACCTGCACCTGACCCGGCTGCGGTAGGGGACATATGCGGGATTACCCGTACGCCTTTCACGTCGCCCTCGACGGCGCGGGGCTTAACGGCCTTGAAGGCCGAGCAGGTGTGTGCCTATTCAAATACGATCCACATACCGGGGCACATGCTTACAAGGTGGTGTTCTTCGGCGGGGTTGCCGGCGGACATGCACCGAATGTGGATCCGACACGCAGCGTCGGTTTCCTTGGAAACATGGGTCAGCATCTGCTCTTCTACGACCCGGCAACGCTGGACGAGATAGATCGCATCTCGACGCTGCGCTTCGAGGTTCCCGACACATCGATCAAGTCCACGACGCACCTGGTGTGGCTCGACGCCACAGAATTCATCGCCAGCGTCGGCGAGCAGCTGTGGAAGTTTGACTTGAACCGCCTTACCAAGGCCGAACCCATTGGCCCCCACCGGTTGAAGATCCCGCACGCGATGAGGCGCACCGCTTCCGGGCGTTACCTGGTTTACGGTGGGATGGATCATCCGGAGCGCGGTGAGGCGCGGGAGGTCGGAATCTTCGATCTGGAAACCGGCGACGCGATACGGGTGCCGCTGCCGACGACCGCTTGGCATGTGGTCTGCCATCCGGTACTCGACGTTTTCTATGCAGTTTCGTTTCGGGTGCTCCCGAGTGGGCGCGAAGACTGGCAGCAGTGGGGGATGGCCCATTTGCGACAGTATGCGTACGAGATCGATGCCGAATCCGGCCAGATTCTGCGGCATTGGTCGGCTGGCAAAGAGGTTCCAGCGCATATCAATTCGGATGTCTGCATCAGCGACACCGAACTCATCTTCTGCACTGGCGGCAGCCAAACGGTGGTGCTGGTCGATCTCGAGACGATGAGCAACCACCGGCTGATCGACGAACATCCCGGACTGCTGGGGCAATGGGGATATTCTCGCCAGCTTTCCGCGACAGTCGCGGACACCGTGTCGCGCGGTAATTTCTTCACGGAGTCACACCTGTACGCGACGGGCCTGCAAGTCACCCGGGGAGCGCTGCTGGATGGCGTGTACGCATGTCAGCTCTCTGCGGACCAGACCCTGCTTTTCACCGCCAACCGGGGACAAAATCACATTACGGTCTACGACTACCCGTCGCTGAAAAGGCGGCTCCGGGTACAAGTGCCCGATCTTCAGGAGTACGACAACAGCCTTTCTGCCCTTGCTGATCCGCGACTCGGCCTGCACCACAGTTACCTCGTCAGTCCTGGCACCACCGAAAGGAACGAATGATGTCACCCGCACGAAAGCAAGGCTCAGCGTCCGCCGCAGCTGCGGCATCCTCGGAGACCGTCAGCAAGGCCGCCGATCTGACGCGGGAGGCCATGGAGTCTCAATCCCGGCTAAGCGGCGAGTTCGCGGATTTGGTCGGAGACGCGGTGAAGGACAGCGAAGCCGCGTTCGAGACAGGTCGTGCCTACGTCGAATCGGTCTGGCGCGAAGCCGCCAACTACTGGCAAGCCGTCACCGACCTGAACTTCAGGTACGCGGCCGAGTTGGTGAAGATCGCCACCCGGGCCGGGGACGAGGTGCTTACCGCGGTCGATTCAGCGATCAAGCGGTCCCCCGCGGATCACGGCAGCGCGGCCGGCGAGCCGTAGTTCGGCGCGCAGGTCTTGACTTTTGCGGTCAATTACAGCGGGCGCGGGATCAACGCACGGCTGGTGCGCACTTCGGGAAGCGGGCGCAGGGCTTCACGTACCCACCGTGGCAGCAGCGTGCTGCTCAGCAGCCACGCCAATGCGTTGGCGACGGCAGCACGCGCGGGTTTGGGTGCATAGCCCAGGAGCGCGATTGTGTCGTGGCTGTACCAGTAGTAACGCCCGATGGTCAGTGCCTCCTCGCGCGTCGACAGCGGTTCAGTTTCCGCGAAGCGCGCCCAAGCCTCGGCGGCCGCCGACGTGATGTAGGCAGCGGCGGTAGGAACTTCGATCCGTGGTCCCGCGACACCAGCCAGGTCGGCAATTAGCGAGTGCAACGTCCGCCAGGACAGATTCTCTGATCCAATGAGATAACGCTCCCCCGGGGCCCCGTTCTCGGCCAATATCACATGCGCCAGTGCCACGTCGTCGAGCGACACCACATTGCATCCACCGGGGAAGGTGGACCTGAAGAAGTCCAGTAGGTATCGAAGGATGATCGCGTTGCTGGGTACCAGCCGAGACGACGGGCCGCCCATCACAACGGTGGGACAAGCGATGATCACGTCGAGATCGTCGCCGGCGGCCTGCAAGGCGACTTGTTCTTGGCGCACCTTACTGAGAAAGTACGGCGGAGCGTATTCGTTCCCAATTCGGTAGCGCTCATCGCGTACAGCGCCGTCCGCACTGGATCCGGCTGTAACCGATGACGACGTGACAATGACTCGACGCACGCCGGCGTCCCTTGCGGCATCGATCAGCATCCGCGTTCCGTCGATGTTGACGGTCGACACTTCGGCATGGTTGTGCGCGCCGTACGCGTACACGGCCGCACAGTGGACCGCGATTTCGCATTCGGCCAGGGCGGAGCGCAGTTCCCCGCGGTCTTCCAAAGCGGCCGTTGTGATCTCGAACGGCAACTCGTTCGGCTGTGCTTGGCGTCTGGCGATGCCGCGAACCGTGTACCCCTGCTCCGCGAAGCGCTTAGCTACCGCGCCGCCGATCATCCCGGTTACGCCGGTGACAGCCACTTTCACCATCGCGGTAGCCGGGCCATGTCGGTGCGGAGGGCAACGACGTATTCGTCCAGCAGTGGGCGCAATGCATCCGACCAGCGTCGCGAGGACACCTTCGGTTCGGCGTTCGTCGTGCCGGCGAAATGCCGAAATCCTTGCTCATCAACGTGATATGCCTCAGCGATGCCATCGCGGTCGGCGAGCCATTCCCGGGCGATGTCCAGATAGGCCGACCAGGCTTGTGTTGGCAATGTGGCTGAGGGCGGCGGGGCATCGGCGCCAATCCGATACGGCCTACCTTCAAAGCAGGCTTCGAAGTTGTCAAACGTGGCGTTGAAGAAACGCCGGTACGCGTCGGTGACAAGAGGCGCCTTTACCTCTGGGTAGCGATCAAGGTCGACGACCTCCCAAAACGGTGGTAGCCGAAATTGCTGACGGCCCGAGATCGTCACTCGCGTCGTGTGATCGCCGTTGTCGGCGAAGATGAGCTCGCCATCGTCGTAGGCCGCGGAATCGTTGGGGCTTAGCACCGTTCGCCAACTAAGTCGACAGTGCTCGGGTCGGTACTCGACCAACTCGATCTTGCAGACGTCGATGACCTTGCCTCCCCAGAAGGCGAGATAATTCGGCTGGGGCAGATAGATGTTTCGTTCGGCCTGCGTGACGACGCGGCCGGCATCATCGCGTGATACCGGGATGATTCGGCCGCCAAGATAGTCGGCCATCATGCTGATGCCCTTCGCGATATCAACTCTGGCTATCCAGTCGGCATACTCGGCGTTGACCACACGTTCGACCGAGAACAGCACCGATCGGTCAAAGTAGCACCAGTGCACCCACGGTTTCTGGCGCGGCGCCGCGTTCAGCAGCGCGCTGAATCTTGCCAAATACTGCGGAATTCGGCGGTAGTCGCCGGCCCGATATTGCCGAGCATCGAAGCCCAGCGGAACCGCGGTCCGTCGGACCTTGTCTTTACTGAAGTTCGTCTGAAAGGCAGAGATCGAGTCGGCTGCGGTCGCCAGCGCGTAACCGATCGCGGTCACGGCCGCCGGACTGCTGGGTGAGCCAGGATCGACCCATGGGCCGACGACGCGTTGCAGCCATCGGTGCAACTCGTCGACGTCGCGATCCTTTCCGCTGCCGGACATCAAAACCCGCAAGATCCGGGCGCCCTCCGGCAGCGACTGATCAAGCCGCCGCAGCGCATCGCTCATAGATGGACTCTTTGTCGCCGAGACCGGGAGCGGCTCAATATCCCCCACTAGGCGGTAGGCAGCCGGGAGGCCATGAGATTGCAGGCATCGGTCGATCAGGCGTGAGGCCGTCGGGTCCTCCCCGTGCAGCACCGCGCCGACCACATCAGCCAGCACGGCGTCGGCACATGCAATCAACGTGTAGGCGTCCTCGTCGCGGCGCGCCTCAATGATGGCGAAAGTCGGTGGGAAGTGCGCGACGACATCCGCCGCTACGTCAGCCGGTGCTGCTGCTGGTATCGGGCCTACGCAATCGAGGACCGTCGAAACGCACCCGCGAAAATGCTCTTGCGGGTCGCCAGTCCACCGTGCCATGACTACCCGTGCGCCGGCCTGAGTCCAAGTGGAACTTACGAGTTCCCCGGCAAGCACGCTGGACGGTGGACACGACGAAGGCGCCAAACCGGCTGCTAAATCTATTCTTTCGTAGCCGTTGCCCGCGGCGGTGATCCCGAGGTAGCCGGCATCTATGAGGGCACCGTTGACGTCGCTGATCCCGCGATCGCTCGCCTGCTGGGACAGCGCAGCTCCGACGGCCACCGCGGGCCACCCCAGCTCCGCGAGTGCGTCGACCAAATCGTGCAACACTCGCGCATTCGGCATCGCCGAGGGGTCCAGTGGCACGAGCACGACGGCGCGACCAGAACGATCGGTGGACTTCCTCTTCCGTAGCGGGGACCTCAAGCCGGCCCGCCGAAGACCGTCCGCGACGGGATTCTGCCCGTTGCCGGAATATGTTGCCCTCAGCACGGCGGCACGTACGCTCGACACTCGGCCCTCACGTTCGATGGCACCGGTATTTCACAGCTATGAACGCCCCATCATGTCAATCACCGCCATCTGGGTCCAGGTATTTGCTTGACTGGATTGCCGAACGGCCGAGCGGAGGATATGTGACAGATCTCGAAACAGCCGATGGCGTGACGATTGTCCGGTTCGACAACGCGCCGGTGAATGCCCTCGACCTCGACTTGCTCGAGCTCATCATCGCCTCGATGCACAACGTCGAGGGGCCAGTCGTCATCACCGGAGCCGGGCGGGCCTTCTCGGCCGGGGTCGACCTGCGCGCTCTCGCCGATGGTGGAACCGACTACGCCGGGCGATTCATTGAAGCCCTGTCCGAGGCTTTTCTCGCGATCTATGACCACCCGGCGCCGGTGGTCGCGGCAATCAACGGGCATGCCATCGCAGGCGGGTGTGTGTTGGCGATGTGTGCCGATGTGCGACTGATGTCCGGTGGAACCATCGGCCTCACCGAACTCGCGGTCGGTGTCCCGTTCCCGGTGGCAGCGCTCGAAATCTGCCGGGACGCCATGGGGATATCGGCGGCCCGGGCGGCGTTGCAGGCCAAGACGATCGACGCCGACACCGCATTAGCTCGCGGATGGATCGATGCGGTGGTCCCGAAGGACGAGGTACTGAGTAAGGCGCTGGCCGCCGCGCGCGAACTCGGCCAGTACTCGCCGGCCGCGTACGCGGCCACCAAGCAGCAGTTGCACAAGCCGGTGCGCGCCGCGATCGACGCGGGCACCACCACCGATGAAAACGTACGGACCAGTTGGATATCGGAGGAAACCCGCGACCGTATCAACGGATTCCTCGAGTCGCTTGCCCGCGGTCGCTGAGGTGTAGCCGTTGTGAGCCTGTGGATCGCCCATGCCGAGCGGACAATCAGCGACGAGATACCTGCGCCGCCAGATGAGGTGCGCGACTTCTACGTCGACCTCGACAACATCAAGGATTTGCACCCGCTGGTGGTGTCGGTGCAGGTGCTAGAACACCGTCACACCGCCAATGGCTACCAGAAAACCTATCGGGTGCGGGACCGGATTCCGTTGGGGCCCTTGTCGATACGGATCACTTACCGGGCGCGTGTCGATGTGCCCACGCACGGTGACGTGATCACCGAGGCGCGCCAGTTTCCCCGGGTGCGGCTGAACGGCACCGTGACTTTCCAGCCGGTCGGCTCGGGTACCCGGTTGACCGAACGGCTGAACATCGCAGCGCCCCGCCTACTCGCCGCGATGACCGAGCGTGAAGCGGTGAACGCGCATGTCGCCATGCTGGCCGGCATCCGCGGCCACTTCGAGACGAGTCGGCCTCGGGGATAGCGTCGTCGAATCCGCTAGGGGTGGTCGTCCGTGACGGCAGCGGAATTGCGCTCCGGTTAGTTGTTGAGGCGATCGGGTGGGTCGGAGTCTCCGCGCAGGAGTTCGTCGGGATGGTGGGCGTGGTTGACTTCGGGTGGCCCGGTGCCGTCGGTCCAGCCCAACCGCCCGCTCTCGGTGACCACCGTGCGCAATTCGCCACGGCTGGCCAGGCCGTGATTCGGGCCGCACGCGAAGAACAGCTTGTCCGCATCGGTGCGGCCGCCGCGCGCCCAGTCCGGTGAATGGTGAACCTCGCAGCGATAACCTGATTCGAGACAATCGGGACGGGTGCAGCCGCGGTCGCGGGCATAGCAAATCAGTCGCTGGTCGGCGGTGGCGACGCGCTTCTGGCGGCCCAGGTAGAGCGGCCGCTCGGTGTGCTCGTCGAACACGGCGAGGTAGTGGATCGCACTCGCGGCCATGCGGATTAGATCCCGCATCGGCAGCCGGGAGCCACCACCGGTTCTCGCGGGCGCCGGCATCGGGACCGATGCAGCCACCGCGGCGTCAGCGGCGCGATTGAGTTCGGCCAGCGTCGTGGTGACGACCACGGTGACCGGATGCCCGCGGTGTACACCGAGGCCGCCGGATGCGATGGCGGCTTCCAGCCCAAGCTTCAACGCATCGTGGCAGCGTTGAGCGGAACTGCGATCATCGCGTGCCTCGAGACCTTCGTCAGGTTGGTGACGGCCCGGCCGCACCGCGGCGTCGATGGCCTCGAAGTACGCGCGGGCCTCCGGGTCGAGCAAGCCGGACAGCCGCGACATGCCGTCAGGCCGTTGCTGGCCGAGGTGCAACCCTCGGCGACGGGCCCGGTCCTCATCGCTGAACAGGCCATCGGGATTGAGGTAGTCGGCGATGCGCTCGCCCAACTTCACGACGATCCCCGCATCGACTTTGGTCGCATGCTCGACCAGTGTGCG
>DASXJI010000390.1:0-5769 GCA_036497495.1 Mycobacterium sp. | reverse complement strand
GGGCCTGGGCGGTGACGGTGATAGCGCCAACTGTCACCACACCGCCCAGGGAGCTCTATTGAAGTCTGCAAGGGAGCGTATGAACATCATTTCGGCGTATCGCCAGGCCGGGTCGTATCGCGGCGCGGCCGAGCTGTGCGGCACCACTCACAAAACGGTCAAGCGGGTCATCGAGCGGGCCGAGGCCGGCGGCCCACCACCGCCAGAGCCACGACCACGCAATGTCGATGCGTTCGTCGACCTGGTCGCGGCCCGAGTCGAGAAGTCGAAGGGCAAGATGTCGGCGAAACGCATGTTGCCGATCGCCCGTGCGGCTGGCTATCAGGGCTCGGCACGCAACTTCCGCCGGTTGGTGGCCGAGCAGAAAGTGTTGTGGCACAACGCTAACCGGCATCAGAGGCGTCCTGCGGTGTGGTCTCCAGGTGACTATCTGGTGATGGACTGGGCCGAAGCTGCACCGGGGGTGATGGTGTTCTGCGCGGTTCTGGCGTATTCGCGGTGGCGATTCGTGCGGTTCGCCGCTGACGAGAAGGCCTCGACCACGCTGGCGATGATCGCCGAAGCCCTCGAGGGCATCGGTGGGGTGCCGGCCAAGGTTCTGGCCGACCGGATGGGCTGCCTCAAAGGTGGAGTTGTCGCCAATGTCGTTGTCCCGACGCCGGATTATGTGCGGTTTGCCTCCCACTACGGGTTCGACCCGGACTTCTGCCACGGTGCTGATCCCCAATCGAAGGGCATCGTCGAGCATCTGTGCGGCTACGCCCAAGAGGATCTAGCCGTCCCGCTGCTGACCGAAGCGGCCCTGACCGGTGAGCAGGTCGATCTGCGTGCCCTTAACGTCGAGGCCGCGTCGTGGTGCGCCGAAGTCAACGCCGCGGTGCATGCGGAGATCTGCGCGGTGCCCAATGTGCGGCTGGTGGAGGAACGCACGGTGCTGGCGGCTCTGCCGTCGCTGCGGCCCGCGATCGGCGCCGGGTCGGTGCGCCGCAAGGTCGACAGCCTGTCGTGTATCCGCTACGGCTCAGCTCGCTACTCGGTGCCCAAACGCCTCGTCGGCACCACCGTGGCCGTCGTCGTGGATCACGGCGCGTTGATCCTGCTGGAGCCCACGACCGGGGTGATCGTCGCCGAGCACGAACTAATCAGCCCGGGCGAGACCTCGATTCTCGATGAACACTACGACGGACCCCGACCAGCACCCTCACGCGGGCCACGCCCGAAAACTGCTGCGGAGAAACAGTTCTGTGCTTTGGGCGCCGAAGCTGAGCAGTTCCTCGTCGGCGCCGCCGCAATCGGCAACACCAGACTGAAATCCGAGATCGACACCCTGCTCGGACTCGGCGCCGCCCACGGCGAACAAGTCTTGGTCGACGCGTTGCGCCGGGCGGTGGCGTTTCGGCGGTTCCGCGCCGCCGACGTGCGCTCCATCCTGGACGCCGGCACCGGCACTCCACAACCCCGCCCCGCCGGTGACGCCCTGGTCCTCGACCTGCCCACCGCCGAAACACGATCCCTGGATGCCTACAAGATAGTTGGCACGTCGACAGACGGAACGGCGTCGTGACCGCCGCGAAACCGGTAGCTCCGGCCTCGGCGGCGCCGCTGGCCGCTGATCTCGACGCCGCGCTGCGGCGGCTGAAGTTGGCCACCGTGCGCCGCAACGCCGCCGAGGTGTTGCAGGTGGCCAAGACCCAACGCTGGACCCCGGAAGAGATCCTGCGGACCTTGGTCGAGGCCGAGATCGCCGCCCGCGATGCCTCCAACACCGCCAACCGTCTCAAGGCTGCGGCGTTCCCGGTCGCCAAGACACTCGACGGGTTCGACGTCACCGGATCGTCAGTCACCCAAGCAACGTTCGACTACTTGTCGAGCTTGGAATGGATTCGGGCGCAACAGAATCTAGCTGTCGTCGGCCCGCCCGGTACCGGCAAAAGTCATCTGCTCATCAGCTGCGGGCACGCCGCCGTGCACGCCGGATTCAAAGTCCGCTACTTCACCGCCGCTGATCTCATCGAGGTGCTCTACCGCGGGCTGGCCGACAACACCGTCGGCAAAATCATCGACACCCTGCTGCGCGCCGACCTCGTCATACTGGACGAAATTGGCTTCGCCCCCCTCGATGACACCGGCACCCAGCTGTTGTTCCGGCTCGTAGCCGCCGGCTACGAGCGTCGCTCGTTGGCTGTCGCCTCACATTGGCCCTTTGAGCAATGGGGACGTTTCCTGCCCGAACACACCACCGCCGCCAGCATTCTCGACCGCTTGCTACACCACGCCACCATCGTCGTCACCTCCGGCGAGTCCTACCGGATGCGCCACGCCGACCACAAGAAAGGAGCCGCCAAGACGAGTTAGCCAACTACCCGCAACGGGAGTGGGGACTTTCCCTGGCCACCAACGGGGACTTCTACTTGGCCATTGACAACCTCCCTCCTCGCCAGCGACGTGGACCATCGAGGAATAGACCATTGGAGACTTGGTGTCGGTGCGGCCATGCAGAAGCGCGTTCGAACCAGTCGGAGTGTGCATGGAGTGATCGGCGCATACCGCCGACGTGGCGTCGGGGTAAGCGAGCCACAGGTTTGCCCAGCGTCTCGCAGATGGTGGACGCGCCGGTGGAGAAGCTCCCCTTCTAAACCTCGGACGGTAGAACGCTACTCATCGTCGGCGGTCACTCGTCCCGCACCCATCGCGCCACGTCGTTGATGTAAGTGGCGCATCGCTTCCCGGATAGCTTGCCGCACAACGATCGTCAGACGGATAACGGTTCAGCATCCAGCATTCTTGAGGATTTTCAGGGTTTCGTCGACTCGTTCAACCAGCCGGTTCATTGCCCAGCGCACGGACACATAGTCGCCCGTCGCTGGCACCTTGATGGAGGGGTTGTAGCCGTTGAGGACCTTGAACATTCCCCCGGTCCATTCCGACGTCTCCCATGGAAACCTAAGCGTCCGTTCAACAGTGATGTATGCGACCGTCGCACCATCGACCATCACCACTTTGAGCGGCTCGACCTTCTCCACCTTTACGGTGCTGTGCTCGACGGTGAATTCCCGGCTCACATATGAGACCACTCTGACTTCGCGATGCTTATCGCGGTTCACCAAAGAGTCGAGTACAGCCAGCGATTCGAGGCCGGGTTTGCTGACCTTCGTGATGCTGAACGGTTGCGTCTTCTCGATGGCTTTAAGTACGTCGTCGTCGACCCATGGTTTGAGCTTGTCCCGCTTGCTGTCGATCTTCTTCTTGCGGGCTGGTCGCGGTTGCGGGTACCGCACGTGCGCCGAACCAGTTGTCGCGGTGAGTGACAATGGGGTACTGCAACCTCCGTTCTTCGTCTTCGGTGAGTGTCTTCCTACGTGATGCGTGGCCGAACAGCGCGTGGTCAAGCGCCGCCCGAAGGTTGGTGAGAATGTCGCCAACTATGAGGCTCCAACTTGACGGCGTGGGGGTCTTGTTCTGGATGGTTACTGCAATGCGGGCGAACCGTGGGTGCGGCGATTCAACCTCATCGAAGCGCCAATCAAACGCGTCCTTGGCGTCGAATGCCTTGATCTCCCGCACCAACTGGTCGCGATGCACCTTAGCGCGACCCAGCTTCGCAAACGCACTTTCCATTCAGGCCACGGTAAACCCACCCACCGACATGTCCGGCGGCGGGCTATTTCCTTTAGCTTTCGCGAAGCACCGTCCCAAGCCGAGCTGACTGCCATCGTCAATGAACTGCTTGAGACTCAGCCCGTCGTCCTCATCCCCCCGTGGGGCCGTGAACCTGGCGAGCTGAACGAACGGCACGAGACTATTGCACTCCATTGTCCAGCACGACCCGAGTCGCAGGGCCTCACCCTGGTACTTCCGGCGTCCACTCTCGCATCACACCGTGGCGAAAAATTCCGACGTCGATTCTTCGAAACTTGGGAACCGACCGCAATCGCGTTCATCACCGGGCGGTCTCTTCGGAATTCACTCGAGTTTCCGCACGGCAGTAGTCCAATTAGCTCCGCGTAGTACCGAGGAGCGGCTTCTGCGGATGTTCGAAGCGCCGCCCGGTTGGGTGAGAAGCGCAGATGAGGTCGTCGCGGACATGCGCAGGCTGCTCCGAATGGCTGGGGGCAACACCAACTTCGGTTATGTGCTACGTCAGCAACCCGAGCCTGGTATTCGACTTGGTTTCCGCGACCTCGACCCGCGTACCGCCAACCGCCGCGATGGCCTCCGGAACTACGGGGATTCAACGACTTTGGGCGCGCTGTTCGAGATTTTTCGCTCGTATCTGCGCCCAAATGACTATGTAAAGGACGTACACGACAAGGCGATTCACGTTATATCAGGTCGTGGCATAAGGGCCGACGAATCGATCTCCGCGCTAGGCCCTGACGCACGCTGGACGCAAAACAATGTCCATCCATTGGCCCCTGGTGACGTCTTAATGCGCGCATTAAGGTCTCCAACGGATCGGTCCGGTCTGGTGTGGGCCAAAATTTCGGAGGACGAGTTGCCCGCGACAGCAGACGGACCCGTCCTCACGCTTCGACCGAAGCATTTGTTGTCTCAGACCGCCGAAGCATTTGTGCTTGAATACCTTCGCTCACCTCTGGCTGTTGAACTCGCCGGAGATCAGTTCGGCGTCAGCATCAATGCGTCGACACTCGCGGCTCTACCGGTTCCACTCCCGGACCCCGACATGGAAGCTGCGATGGCCGCAGTTCACCATGCCCTCAATCGCGCCGATGGATGGCGGCAGGAAGCGATGAATCTACTCGATTCCGTCTTTGATAGCAGAGGCTCTCGATGACTTCGGGTATAGGGTTAGAACCCTATACCCTCACCCAATTGCCCTGCGTTGGCGTGGGATTGAAGCCGAGTCCGCCTCGGACAATCCTACCAACAGCGGCCATTACGGGGAGATACTGCAAGCTGCAGAGGTACTTCTCGGCTACCTCGCGAATGTCGCTCTTGCCCTCGCCCGCGAGTGCAATCTTCCGGTCGGTGCTGTTACAACTCTCCGCGAAAACCTCGGCAGAGGCCGAGGCCCCGGACTCGGTGACTGGGTCGCGGTATTAGAGGAGATCTCTGGACGCCGCTTCAGTCGGATCGACGAACTCATAGGGTTGAACGACTTCCGTGAATTCCTTCAAAAGGACGGTGTAGGTCGAGCCGTGCAGGCCTTGCGGAATCGCCGCAACGACGAATCCCACGTTAGAGGGGTGGACGCTCTCGACCTCCCTGCCGCAACTGAGCAGGCACGCACCGAACTCAGGACACTGATCACTGCAGCCGACTTCATCGTCGACATGCCGCTGATCCTGGCCGAGTCCGACGAATGGGATGAACTGTCGGATAAAGGCAGGGTCATCTATCGACAGCTCAGCGGAGACCACGCGGTAGTGCCCGTGCAGTCGATGAGATCGGACAGGCGCGTAGAACGACACAGCCTGTACCTGCTCGACGGCGAGCGCGGACTGCACTTGCTTCGACCCTTCTTGATCGCCATGCAATGCCCAATATGCCGAAACCCGTCGACGTTCCACGTCGACCGGCTGACAACAGCGGGACCCGAGGTCAAGAGCCTCGAAGACGGACACACCACTACTCGGCCCGATCTCCATGACGCACTTACCCAAGCGGGCCTAATCATTGACGGTTGAGGCCGTGTGAGACCACGCAATCTTGGCGGCGACTGTCATGTATCGGTAAAGGTCGCTCGGCTGACCCCTAGATACTTCGCGATGTCCTTTGCGGTGTGGCCGTCGTCCTTCATCCGCTTGG
>DASXJI010000389.1:0-5182 GCA_036497495.1 Mycobacterium sp. | reverse complement strand
TTGAAGCCCAACCGCGAGATCGGAACATAGCTGAGCCGGTCGACGGCAGCCATCGAGCTGCGCCGCAAGCCTTTTGCCGTCCGGGTGATCATCCGGCGAGCAAGCCCGTGGCGATGTGAGTCACCTGGACCTCGTTGCTGCCGGCGTAGATCATCAACGACTTGGCGTCGCGGGCCAACTGCTCCACGCGGTACTCGGCCATATAGCCGTTGCCGCCGAACAGCTGCACCGCGTCCATCGCGACGTCGGTGGCGGCTTCCGAGGAGTACAGCTTTATCGCCGACGCCTCGGCCAGCGAGGGCATCTTGCCGGCCTGCGCCTTCTCCAGGGTCTGGAACACCATGTTCTGCACGTTGATCCGGGCCACTTCCATCTTGGCCAACTTGAGCTGAATCAGCTGGAACTGACCGATGTTCTTGCCCCACAGTGTGCGGGTCTTGGCGTAGTCGATGCAGAGCCGGTGACATTCGTTGATGATTCCCAACGACATCAGCGCGACACCGACGCGCTCGCCCGCAAAATTGGCACGGGCACTCATCCGGCCGTCGCCACCGGTGTGGTGCTCGGTCTCGCCGAGCAGCCGATCTGGGGTCAGCCGGACGTTGTCGAAGAACAACTCGCCGGTCGGCGACGACATGATGCCCATCTTCTTGAACGGCTTGCCCTGCGTCAGTCCTGGCATCCCGGAGTCGAGAACGAAGGTCAGCACCGGCCGGGCCCGCCGGTCGGATTGGCCGTCGTCGAGTTTGGCGTAAACGACCAGGATGTCGGCGAAGGGGCCGTTGGTGATGAACGTCTTCTGCCCGTTGAGGATGTAGTCGTCGCCATCACGTTTGACGTAGGTCTTCATTCCGCCGAAGGCATCCGATCCCGCGTCGGGTTCGGTGATCGCCCACGCCGCGATCTTCTCCAGCGTCATGAGTTCCGGAAGCCAGCGTTCTTTTTGGGCGAGCGTGCCGCGGCTCATGACCGTCGCCGCGCCCAGACCCAGGCTTACACCGACCGTACTCAGCAACCCCAGGCTGACCCCGGCGAGTTCGGACACCAGCACGGCTGCCATCGACACTTGTGCACCCAGGCCGCCGATCCCGCCGGATGAGCGCTTCTCGGTCTGCTGCTTGTTCTGCCCGGCCCGCTCTTTGTCCAGCATCGTCTTGACCGCTTCGGCGGCGAGCACGTCGAGGCCGAACTCGCTGAACAACTTGCGCGCGATCGGATATGGCGAAATCGCACCGGTTTCCAGCGCGTCGAGATTCGGCCGGATCTCCTTGTCGATGAATCCGCGGATGGTGTCCCGCATGATCAGGTCGGTGTCGGACCATTCGAACATGCTCTGCTCCTTGATTACTGCGGCAGCCGGACGGCGATGTCGTCGATCACCCACACACCGTCGGTCTCGATGGTGTCGACGTCGTGCCAACCGGACAGCGCCGAAATCGCGCCGCCCTGAACCGCATACACCTTGCCGGTGATCGGGCACTTCTCGGTGGCCAGGTAGGCCACCAGGGGCGAGATGTTGGCCGGACTGAACAGGTCGAGTTCGCCTTCCTCGGGTTCCGACATCAGCGAACCCATACCGGGCGTGGCCAGCGTCAGCCGGGTGCGCGCGATCGGTGCGATCGCGTTCACCCGCACGCCGTACCGCTCCAATTCTTCGGCCGCGATCAACGTCAGCGCCGCGATGCCCGCTTTGGCCGAGCCATAGTTGGCCTGGCCGGCGTTCGGGATTGTCACACCCGAACCCGAGGCGGTGTTGATCACCGCCGCATTGGGTTGATCACCGGCTTTCGACTGCGCCTTCCAGTAGGCGGCCGCGTGATGCAGCATCGCGAAGTGACCCTTCAAGTGGACCGCGATCACCGCGTCCCACTGCGCTTCCTCCATGCCGGCGATGAACGAATCGCGCAGGATTCCCGCGTTGTTGACCAGGATGTCAAGGCCGCCGAACTCGTCGATCGCCTGTCGTACAACGCTTTCCGCACCGCTCCAAGTGGAGACGTTCTCGGTGTTGACGACGGCGGTGCCGCCGGCCGCGGTGATCTCTGCGGCTACCTCGTGTGCCGGCCCGGTGTCGGCGCCCTCGCCTTCGTTGCTGCCCCCAAGGTCGTTGACGACGACCCTGGCCCCTTCTTTGGCGAACAACAGTGCGTGTTCGCGCCCGATGCCGCGGCCCGCGCCGGTGATGATCGCCACCCGGCCTTCCAGTGCTCCCATTGATCGAACTCCCTTGTTATCAGTCGGCTATTACCGCGAGCCCGTCGGTGATGACGAAGTCACCGCCACGCGCGGTCGCGAATGCGTAGCTTGTCGTGCCGTCGCCGCTGCCGGCGGTCCAGATCCTGGTTTCCAGGTCGTCACCGGGCAGCACAGGCTTGGCGAACCGGACCGCGAAGCGCTTGAGCCGGTTGACATCCGAGCCGGCGACCTCGGTGAGCACCGCCCACGACGTGAACGCCATGGTGCACAGCCCGTGCGCGATGATGCCGGGCAGACCGGCGTCCCTGGCCACCTCTTCGTCGAGGTGGATCGGCATCGGGTCACCGGCCGCGGGCGAGTAGCGGAAGGTCTGGTCGGTGTCGATGTGCTGCACGATCTTGGCTACCGGCGCCTGCTCGCGCAGTTTGTCGTCGAATTTGTGGTCGGGGCTCAGTTCCCCGATCGTCTTGCCGACCGACATCCCCCGCACGAACGTCGTGACGTACTGCTCATTGACCAGTTCACCGTCCTCGGTGCGGCATTCGAGCAGTATCGCGGCACGAGTGCCCTTCTCCAGCCCTTGATATCCGATCATCTTGCCGCGCGAGACAAGCTTGTCCCCTGGGCGGATCGGGCGGTGAAAGTGGAAGTCCTGTTCGCCGTGCACGATCCGCGGGATGGCCTCGACCGGCATCACGTCGACCGCCGGGGTGAGCAGGGCCTCGAAAACGGGGACGATCGCGAAAACCGGCGCCGCAACGTCCCCTCTGCGGTGCGCCTCGATCGGGTCGTTGGTGGCCGCCGCGTACTCGGCCAGCCGGTCCCGGGTCACGTCGAACCGCTCGTCATCGGTCCAGCGGTCCAGGCCGGTGTCGTCGAACTCCAGCGTCTCGGTCATCCCAACGCCCTTACGCTGCCGCA
Organism: Mycobacterium sp.; assembly: GCA_036497495.1. Taxonomy (GTDB): domain Bacteria; phylum Actinomycetota; class Actinomycetes; order Mycobacteriales; family Mycobacteriaceae; genus Mycobacterium. Next base: position 2,065 of record DASXJI010000389.1, on the reverse strand, counting down.
GACGCCAAGGCGTCCAGCTGGTCGAGCGTCTTGTCGAGCTGCTTGACGCCGTCCTTTTCGACCGCCTTAGCCAGCGCACCCTTGATCAGCGCACCCTCGAAGTCGCCGAAAACGGTGAATTTGGAGCCCTTTTCGGCCGGGTCGATGGTGAAGGTGAACCGGGCCTTGACGCCGGCCATTCCAGTGCCCGAAAGTACCAGGGAATGCGGCGCTTTGACCGATTCGATCGCCCACTCGATCTTGTTGGCCATCCCGAGCATGACGATTTTGGCCGACAGCTTGGCGCCTTCGGTCAATGTCTCGGGCGGTCCCTCGAGCCACTTCTCGTGCACGGTGAACCACTTGTCCCAGTTGGCCAGATCGCTGACGGTCCCCCACAACGCTTCCGGGCTGGCCGACAGTTCGCGGGTTGCTTCGATGTGTCCCATGGTTGCTCCTCTTCCTACGTTGTTCGTCGGTTAGCGTTCGGCTCGCTGGTATGCGGTGACGACGGCTGCGCCGCCGAGTCCGATGTTGTGTTGGAGTGCGCCGGTCACGTTGTCGACCTGCCGCTTGTCGGCCTGACCGCGTAGCTGCCAAGTCAACTCGGCGCACTGCGCCAGACCGGTGGCTCCCAGCGGATGCCCCTTGGAGATCAGCCCGCCGGACGGGTTGACCACCCAGCGCCCGCCATAGGTGACGTCGCCGTTGTCGATCAGCTTGGCCGCCTCGCCCTCGGCGCACAGACCCAACGCCTCGTAGAGCAGCAACTCGTTGGCCGAAAAGCAATCGTGCAACTCGATCACCTGGAAGTCCGACGGTCCCAAGCCTGACTGGTCGTAAACAGATTGAGCGGCTTGCACATTCATGTGGTAGCCGATCAACCCCTTGCAGGTGCCGTCAAAGCTGTTGGCGAAGTCCGTCGTCATGGCTTGCCCGACGATCTCCACCGCCTGGCCGGCCAGGCCGCGCTTGTCGACGAAAGCCTCGGACGCCAGGATCGCCGCGCCGGACCCGTCGGATGTCGGCGAGCACTGCAGCTTGGTCAGCGGGTCGTAGACCATCCGCGACCCCATGATGTCCTCCAGCGAATAGGACTCCTGGAATTGGGCATATGGGTTGTTGACCGAGTGCTTGTGGTTCTTGTAGCCGATCTTGGCGAAATGCTCTGCGGTGCTGCCGTATTGCTGCATGTGCTCACGGCCGGCCGCGCCGAACATCCACGGCGCCGGCGGGAACAGCACTTCGGAGAGCTCGGCCATCGCCATGACGTGCTTGTCCATCGGGTTCGTGCGGTCGTCGTAGGTCGATTCCAGCGAACCGGGTTTCATCTTCTCGAACCCGAGCGCGATCGTGCAGTCGGCCAACCCGCCGCGAATCGCTTGCGCCGCAAGGTACAGCGCGGTCGACCCGGTCGAGCAGTTGTTGTTGACGTTGACGATCGGGATTCCGCTCAGGCCCAACTCGTACAGCGCCCGCTGGCCCGACGTGGACTCGCCGTAGACGTAGCCGACGTAGCCCTGCTCGATCGCGGCGTAGCCGATACCGGCGTCTTCGAGTGCCTTGGTGCCTGACTCGCGCGCCATGTCCGGGTAATCCCAGTTCTCCCGGCGGCCCGGCTTCTCGAACTTCGTCATCCCCACACCGATGACGTAGACCTTGTTTGACATCGCACTCCTTTGTGTCGCTGCACCGTCTCGCTCGTCAAAAAGATACACACCTGATTGTATCTTTGCAATGGTGCGGCAGCCGATGAAGCGTCGCTCGCGATAACGTCGTGAAGCGGACCGCAGCCCGCCACTCGCCTTGGCGGGGTCAGTCCAACGATTCGGCAGTCAGCAGGGTGGCAACGATGATCCGCAGGTGCTCGCAGGCCCGCTCCCACCGTCGTCGCACGCGATCGGGATCGCGGTCCACGAAACTGTTCAGCAAGATTCCGCGCAGCGCGTCCATCGCGGTGTAGACGAAGTTGCGCAGCTCTTTTTGCGCGGCGTGGTCCGGCACTAACTGGGCGATCGCCGAGATCAGGGTGCTGTTGACCACCGGCTCCACCCGCTCGATGTGCGCGGCCAAGACGTCATCGGTG
>DASXJI010000388.1:0-7265 GCA_036497495.1 Mycobacterium sp. | reverse complement strand
GCCTGGGGTCCGCCGAACCGGACAAGCCGTTTGGTGGCAACAGCGGAGAACTCGGCAATATCTTCTGGCAGAGCGGTTTTCATCCGTGAGCTCCCAAGGTTTCCCGCGCGACGAGCATCCGCTGCACTTCGATGGTTCCGGACGCGACCGTGGCCGCTTGGGCGTAGCGCCAGTGGTCTTCGACAGCGCCATGCAGCGCCGCCGACGAGCCGCTGTCCAGCGCCGTCGGCCCGAGCACGTCGAACAGCAGCTCGGCCACTTGCTGGTCGCAGGTGGTGGTCGCGATGCGTGCGGCGCTGGCCGCGGCCCCGGCTGACGGGTCGTCCTGCAATGACACCGCGCGATAGGCCAGCAGCCGCGCGATCCGAAGGTCGATCAGTGCCCGCACCCAGCGCGTGCGGATGCTCTCGGGCAATTCGTCCCAGTTGTCACCGAGTTCGGTTTGCATTCGGTCGAGCAATGACTCACACCGCGCGTAGCGGGCGATGCCGACGCGCTCGAAGGCAAGGGCTTCGCGCATCACCCGCCAGCCGTCGCCCAGTTCGCCGAGGACTTCGTCGGGGAACACCTCGACACCGTCGAGAAAGACCTCGTTGAGGTGATGGGGCCCAAGCATCGAGCGGATTGGTCGCACGGTGATACCGTCCCGGTCCATCGGAACCAGAAAGAGGCTGAGCCGGTTGGCTTTAGGGGCTTTCGGGTCGGTGCACGCCGCCAGCACGCACCATGACGCCATCTGGGCGTAGGAGGTCCAGACTTTCTGCCCGGTGATGCGCCAACCGTCACCGTCGGGTGCTGCGCGGGTCCGCAACGACGCAAGATCCGTTCCGGCCTCGGGTTCGGAAAAGCCCTGACACCAGATCACCTCACCGGCAGCGATGGCGGACATGTGCCTGGCCTTCTGCTCGGCGGTTCCGTATCGCATCAGCGCGGGCCCGACCCAGTTGATGCCCATGTACTGGGCACCACGGGGTTCGTGGTGGGCCCACATCTCCTCGCGCAACACGGTCTGCTGCCACACCGAACCGCCGCCACCGCCGTGTTCCTTGGGCCAGGCCAGGGCGAGCAACCCGTCAGATGCGAGCATTTTGCAGAACGACTCGGTGGTCGCCAAGTCTTTCGGATCGTTGGTGCAAGCGCCGAGAAAGCCTTCGGGGATATGCGTGGAGATCAAGTCCCGCAAGCGCTTTCTGAGTTCGACAGCATCGGTGCCGAGTTCGTAATCCATCGTCATCCCTTCGGCAATCCGAGCAGTCGCTCGGCGATGATGTTGCGTTGGATCTCGGATGTTCCGCCGTAGATGGTCGCCGCTAGTGCGTCCTGGCGTTCGAAGAGCAGATCGGTGTCGTCGATCGACCGGGGCCCGGCCGCCGCGGCGGAAAGCTCCCAAACCCGCTGCAGTGTTTGCGAACCGAGGAGCTTGAGAATGTCGGCTTCCGGGCTCGGCCGGCCAGCCAGTTCGTTGTTCAGCGCGCGATAGCCGGTCGCCCGTAGTGCTTCGGCGTCGGCCAGCAGCGAGCCGAGTTCGGCGAATACCTCGCCGGAGGCGTAGTCGTCGTGGGTGGCCCGGGACTCCCGCACCGAACCGAGGCCGCGCTGGATCTCGACCCAGTTCATGATCCAAATCATCTGGCGCTCATGGTTGAGCGAGGACATCGCCACCTGCCATCCGCCGTTGACCGGTCCAAGCAAACTGTCAACCGGAATCTCGACGTCGTCGAGGATGACTTCGCAGAAGGTCTCATCGGAGATCGATGCCATCCGAATGGGTTCGATGGTGACCCCGGAGGATTCGAGATCGAGTACGAGACAAGAGATTCCGCGATGTTTGGGTGCGTCGGGATCGGTACGGGCATACAGCGTGCACCACCGTGACTGGTGGGCTTGCGTCGTCCAGATCTTTCTGCCCTTGACCCGGAACAGCTCGCCGTCGCGCACAGCACGGGTGCGCAGGCTGGCGAAGTCGGAGCCGGCTTCGGGCTCGGACATGCCTAGTGCCCACCACTCGTCACCGCGCAGCAAGGGGACCAGCAGACGATCGATTTGCGCGGCGGTGCCGAATTGGCGGATCCCGGGCGCGGCCACGCCTGGCCCCGCGACGTTGGGTAGTTTGGGCGCCGATCGCATCGCGGCCTCGAGTCGGATCTCCATCGCTACGGCCAAGCCGAGTGACCGCCCACCGTGCTCGGGCGACCAAGTCGGCTGCAGCCAGCCCGCCTCGAATGCCGCACGTTGATGAGCCCGACGAAGTCCGATGTCCCATCGGTATTCGCGATAGCGCTCGTAGTAGTCGTTCGGCAGGAAGTCGGTCAGCCACGCCGCGTATTCGGCGACAAGTTCGGTCTTCATCTCGGTGTGCGTCATGGGGCGCTCCCGGCGAATCGGCGTCCCACCGCGTGGTAGAGCGCGCGGCTGTCGCCCAGCATCGAGGCGCCCTGCCAGGCATGCCGCAGATAGAGGTGCATGTCGTGCTCCCAGGTCTGCGCCAACGCGCCGTGGACCTGTACCGCGGTGCGCCCGCAGCCGACCGCCGCCTCGGCCGCCGCCGCCTTGGCCAGTGCCGCCGCGTTCCAGCCCGCGGCGACCGGGGTGGCCGGGTCGTCGAGTCGCGCGGCCGCGGCGTAGGTCAGGCCACGGGCGCGTTCCAGCGCGACATAGTTGTCGGCCAAGGCGTGCTTGATGCCCTGGAATGCGCCGATCGGCTTGCCGAACTGCTGGCGTGTTTTCGCGTACTCGATCGCGCGATCCAGCGCGGCGCCGGCGACACCGACCAGGTCGGCGGCCGCCGCGACGAGCGGTGTCGCCAGAGCTGACTCCAGGTCCACTGGTGCGATGGCGATCGCCTGGGCGTCGACCTCGACGTCCGCGACCGGCTGGGCGGGGTCGGTGCATTCGGCCTCGTGCACGCTCACGCCATCGCCGACGCGCACGACGGCGGCGACCGGCCCCTCGGCCGACGAGGCCAGCGTGACGACGAGTTCGGCGCGGGGGAGGCCCGGCACCGCGACTGCCCGCCCCTGCACCCGCCCGTCCTGCAGCGTCATCGGGACCGCGGGCAGCCGATGGCCCGGTGGGTGAACGGCCAGCGCGGCTACCACCCCGCTGCCGATCTCGGCCAGCACATCGTCGACGGCGGGACCGGCCAGACGGAGCAGGCCCGCGGCCAGGCCGACGCTGGACAGCAGGGGAACAGGCGCCAGCGCCGCGCCGCATTCCTCGAGGACAACGGTGAGATCCATCCGACCGAAGGAGCTGTCGCCATCGGCGGTGGGCACGGCGAGTTCGCTCCAGCCGAGGTCGACGACTGTCTTCCAGACAGTGCGCCAACGATCGGGATCCGTCATGGCCTGCCGCGCGATCGCCGACGGGCATTCGGCGCGCAGGACGTCACGCACGCTGTCGCGCAGCGCCAGTTGACCGGAATTCAGTCCGACGTCCATAAGGCCCCTAACATAGTAAAAATAGTAAACTAGCGCGACAAACGTCAATCGCGGCGGCGTCTTGACTTCAGCGATCCGAATGGTGGTGGGTAATGGCGGAGTGGTACCTGTTCCTGCCGCAAGTTCGGGTGCCGGTTGCCGACATCGTCGAGCGGGCGCGCCACGCCGAAGCCAGCGGATTCTCCGGCATAGCGTTCATCGACCACCTCGAGGCACCCGGCCTGCCCGACGAAAGCATTTGGGAGGCAATGAGCGTCGCCACCTGGGTGGCCGCAAAGACCGAGCGGCTGCGGATCGGCCACCTGGTGCTCTGTGACGCCTTTCGTCATCCGGCGGTGCTGGCCAAGCAGGCCGTCACGTTGTCGGAAGCGTCGGACGGTAGGTTCGAGCTGGGTCTCGGCTCTGGGTCCTGGCCTGCTGAGTTCACCAGATTCGATGTCGGGCAACAAGATCCGGTGGCCCGGGTCAAACAACTCGAAAGTCATCTCGAGGTGATGACCCAGTACTGGGGACTCGGGAACGATGCCACCCGCAGCCAATCGCCGCTTCCAACGCATCCGATACCGCTGATCCTCGGTGGGACTGGCCGACGGATGATGGAACTTGTTCGCAGATATGCAGATTGGTGGAACATCCCGGCCAACCACATCGACAGGCTGGCGGAGCTGGCCCCCGCTGCCGGCCCGGCCCGGGTGTCGATTCAGCAGATGATCGGTTTCGTTCGTAAGGGCAGCGATCCGGCCAAGGTGCGTGAGGTCAGCGCGCGGCGATTCGGCGTTCTCGGATCGGGCCTGGTTTGTGGCGATGCCGATGAATTGTCCGGACATTTCAGTGATTTGTCCGGCCAAGGTGTTGAGCGGTTCTATGTCTGGTTCGCTGATTTTGCCGCACCGGAATCGCTGCACGAATTCGGCGAAACGGTGATCAAAATGTTCCCGCAATAGCGGGCCCGGTCATTGACGCTGAGCGGCACGGCGGCGAGCCTCGTCGGGCACGACGGGCTCGCGGGCGAACGGGCCGCGCCGCACCGCGTGCAGCCGGATCTCCGGTAGATCGACTGACGGGTCCACGGTGTCGAGCCACGCGACCGCGTCGGCGACATCGGAGGCGGCAATGGCGTTCATCTCGAAGGGAACATCCTGCAGCATCTCGGTTTTCACCGGTCCCGGCGTCACGATGTGTACGGCGATGCCGTCCCGGTCGACTTCGAGTGCCAACGCGCGGGCAAAGGCGTTCATCCCGGCCTTGGACGCCGAGTAGGCGGTGCGAGCCATCATCGGTTCGTGCGCCGCGGAGGACGAGATGAACACCAGCCGGGAGCCGGGGCGCATCTTCGGCAGTGCGGCTGCGGTCACCACGAAGCAGGAGTCCAGGTTGGCGGACATGATCGCCTGCCACTGCTCGAAAGTCTGCTTGCGCGCGTAAGTCCCGCCCAGGGTGCCCGCGGCGTGCACCACGAGATCGATCGACTCCAGCGAGCCGATCGCCTGTGCGAAGCCGCTCGGGTCGGAGGCGTCGGCGGCGATGAAACGGGCGCCGATCTCCTCGGCCGCGGCGCGCAGCGGGTCGACCCGGCGTGCCGAAAGCACTACGTCGTAGCCCAGTTCGCAAAGTTTGGCAGCGCAGGCCTTCCCGATGCCACCACTGCCGCCGGTTACCAGCGCGGTTCTCGCACCGATGCGCTCGTCCACGACTTAGAGATGACGGTTGTCCCGCGGGCGGCCCAACGCTTGCGGCGACACCGCGTAGATCCGTTGGTCCGGTCCGGCGGCCAGCACGTGGCTCTGGGTGTCGGACAGATGCCGGGCGGCGATCCGGCGCGCCCGGTCGACATCACCCGCCTCGATCATGTCGGCAAGCTTGACGTGCGTGTTGAGCACGGCGCGGCGTTTGGACAGCGACGGGTAGGTGCCCTTGGCGGCGCTCTCGTCGGCCCACTGCTGCTCGTGGCTGCTCCACAGCGTTTCCAGGGTGCCGACAACGGCGATAATCGTGCGGTTGCCGCAGCCGCGGACGACGGAATCGTGGAATCTACGCCCGATTTCGGTGAACTCGGGCCCGTCTTCCAGATGCGTCTCCATCGCGTCGTTGATTTCTTTGAGCTCCGGCACGATGGTGTCGGCGCGGTTCGTTCGCTGCGCCGCCAGTGCCGCACACGCGGGTTCGAGTTCCAGGATCGCCGTCCCGAGATCGGCCACGACAACCGACTCACTCTGCAGCAGCAGGCCCAACATGTAGGCGGCGCTGGTCTTCGCCGGAGCGTGCACGATGGCGCCGCCCCGATTGCCGCGCCGGACCGATACCAGGCCCTCGGTCTCCAGGATTCGCAACGCTTCTCGCAGCGAGACAAGGCTGACATTGAACTGCTCGACGAGCACTTCCTGGCGGGGCAGCAAATCGCCGTCGGCCAATTCGCCGTCGATGATCTGTCGCCGCAACTCGTCGGCGACGATCTCGGCGATCCGCGGCGCCGACAATCGACGTCGGGCCTCCGGGCCAATCCCCAGCGCAGTCATCTGATTCCAGCAGCGAAACGGCTGATGGAGCCACGGCCGCTGCGCCCGCGAACTCCATATACTGCAATTTTAGCAGTAATGGCATAATAGCCGCGCTGGTCAAGCGTTCGGTCCGACGCGGAGTCCGACGGCAAGTTTACTAAGATGGCGTAGACAACAACCCGACGAGCATAGACGGAAACACGTTGAGCGACGGGCGCGACAGCCGAGCGACACCGCTGGCGGACGTCCGTGTTGTGGAGATCAGCGACCGCATCGCCGGCAGCTACTGCGGAAAGCTGTTGGTCGATGCCGGTGCTGACGTCAGGAAGATCGAGCCGCCACAAGGGGATTGGTTGCGGCGGTTCAGCGCAAGCGGATCGGCCGTCCCCGCCGGCGCCGACTCGCCCCTGTTCGGCTATCTCACTGCCGGCAAGCGCAGCGTGACCTCGTCGGCGGTGGATCTTCGCTCCGAGCTCGCCGGCGCCGACATCATCGTGGTGACGGCCACCCGCTCGCAGGCGGCCGAGTTGGGCATCGATCCGCAACAGGTGCTGGCGGAGTTCCCGCGGGCGGTGGTCGTCACCATCTCCGATTTCGGCTGGACCGGTCCCTACGCCGATCGGGCCGCCAGCGAGTTCACATTGCAGGCGTGGTCGGGCCTGACCGGCTTCCGCGGCGACCCCGCCGGACCACCGATCGCGATCGGTGGCGACCTGGGGGAGTACATGGGCGGGGTGTTCGCCGCGTTCGGTGCCCTGGCCGTGCGCCGCCGCGTCGGGCACGGCGGACCCGGCGAGCATCTCGATTTGTCGATGCTGGAAGCAATCACGTTGATGCAAAGCGGCGAATGGCTGCACTCCCATCTGCTGCAGGCGCCGCCGGTGTTACGCACCATCGAAGTCCCGTCGATCGAGCCGGCCAAAGACGGCTACATCGGGATCACCATGGTCACCGGCCAGCAGTGGCTGGATTTCGCGGCGATGGTCGACTGCGCGGAGCTGACCGAGATCCCGCAGCTGAGTTTCCAAATCGGGCGGTGGCAATACCGCGACTTCATTCGGGAGCGGATCCGGCCGTGGCTGGCCGAACGTACCGTCGACGAAGTCGTCGAGCTCGGGCAACTGTTCCGGTTGCCGATCGCGGCGCTGGGCAATGGCGCGACCATCCGGGACACCGACTACGCCAAGGAGCGCGGGGTGTTCGTGGAAAACCCGGCGGGCTTCCACCAGCCGCGCACCCCATGGCTGATGTCACAATGCAGACCGGCCTCGCCGCGTGGCGCACCGGTGCTGGGCGAGGCCGACGACACCCCGCCATGGCCCAAGCG
>DASXJI010000387.1:0-11344 GCA_036497495.1 Mycobacterium sp. | reverse complement strand
GCCAACATCGCCATCGAACTCGATGGGCTGCGGTTGGTCACCTGGCGCGGTGCGGCGCGGGCCGAGCAGGGCCTGTCGTTCTGCCGCGAAGCCGCGTTGGCCAAGCGGCTCGGCGCCGACAAGGGCATGCAGATCGGCCTGGACGGCGTGCAGTTGCTCGGCGGTCACGGCTTCACCAAGGAGCACCCTGTCGAGCGTTGGTACCGCGACCTGAGAGTCCTCGGCGTCGCTGAAGGCGTTGTAGTTATCTAGTCGTCATCTAAGTCCCCCATCTCACTGGCAACGTTTCACCGGCAACGAAAGACCAATCATGGCAATCAATCTGGAACTGCCCGGCAAAATGCGCGCGGTGATCGACAAGGCACACCAGGGCGCCGCGGAGATGATGCGGCCGATCGCCCGCAAGTACGACCTCAAAGAGCACGCCTACCCCGTCGAGCTCGACACGCTGGCTGAGCTGTTCGCCGGCGCCTCCGAATCCAACACGTTGGACATGGCCGGCGCCAACGGGCTTCGAAGCAGTGAGAGCAACGGCGAGAACCGCAACGCTGCCAACATGGCAGCGGCGCTGCAGGCGCTGGAGGCCAGCTGGGGCGACGCGGCGATGCTGCTGTCGATTCCCTTCCAGGGCCTCGGCAATGCGGCAGTTTCTGCTGTGGCCACCGACGAGCAGTTGGAGCGGCTGGGCCGGGTCTGGGCGGCGATGGCGATCACCGAGCCGGGATTCGGCTCTGACTCGGCTGCGGTGTCCACCACCGCCAAGCTGGACGGCGACGAGTACGTCATCAACGGCGAAAAGATCTTCGTCACCGCGGGTTCGCGAGCCACCCACATTGTGGTCTGGGCGACGCTGGACAAGTCCAAGGGGCGCGCGGCGATCAAGTCGTTCATCGTGCCGCGCGAGCACCCCGGCGTCACCGTCGAGCGGCTCGAGAACAAACTGGGGATCAAAGGCTCCGACACCGCCGTGATCCGGTTCGAGAACGCCCGCATCCCCAAGGACAATCTGCTGGGCAACCCCGAAATCGAGCCGGGCAAAGGCTTTTCCGGAGTAATGGAGACCTTCGACAACACCCGGCCGGTGGTGGCTGCCATGGCTGTCGGGATTGCCCGCGCCACTCTTGAAGAGCTGCGCAAGATCCTGACCAACGCCGGCGTGGAGATCTCCTACGACAAGCCCGCGCAGGTCCAAAGCGCCGCCGCCGCCGAATTCCTCCGAATGGAGGCCGAGTGGGAGTCCAGCTACCAGCTGACCCTGCGTGCGGCGTGGCAGGCCGACAACAACATTCCCAACTCCAAAGAGGCTTCGATGTCGAAGGCCAAGGCCGGTCGGGTGGGTAGCGATATCACCCTCAAAGCCGTCGAATTGGTCGGCACCATCGGCTATTCGGAAGAGACTCTGCTGGAGAAGTGGGCGCGTGACTCGAAGATCATGGACATCTTCGAGGGCACCCAGCAGATCCAGCAGCTCGTGGTCGCGCGTCGGCTGTTGGGTCTGTCGTCGTCCGAGTTGAAGTAGGCCGCTCAGGCCGCAATCAGCTTGAGCGGCAGGCTTTCGTTTCGCCGGATGATGTTGTTGAGCACCCACGTGGGCGGTGAGGTCAGCTCGATCCGGTCGACGCGCTGTACAAGTGCGTGCAGCATCGCCTGGGTTTCCATGCGTGCCAACCCTTGTCCCGCACATGCATGGGCGCCCTGACCGAAGCCGAGTTGCCGGGTAGCGTCGCGGCGGATGTCGAAGGTGTCGGGTTGATCCCATTCGCCTTCGTCACGGTTGGCCGAGGCGTAGATGACCAGGACACGCGACCCAACCGGAATTCTGGTGTCGCCGATTGTTGTCTCGCGAACCGCTCTTCGTGAGAACGCGCGCAGCGGCGACTCGTAGCGGACGACCTCGTTGACCGCGTTGGGAATCAGATTGGGATTGCCTTTCAGGATCTCCCACTGCTCAGGAAAGATTGCGAACAAATGCAGCGCGCTGGAGATCGCGCTGATGGTGGTATCCAGCGACGGGGCAACGTAATCGACCATCAGGGGATGGCACTCACGGTGCGGCAGTTTCCCGTTGTCGGCCGCCACCAGCACGTCATGACCCAGGCTTCCCTCGATCACACTGCGGTGACGCACGACGCGGCGCGCAAAGCGCAGCATCTGCATGCTCGATGGGGATGACTTGAGGAAGCGCAGGTTGAGTGGACCCAAGATGTCGAACGTCGCTCCGCCCCAAGCGAGTAGATGCTCACGCTGATCGCGCGGCCAGCCCACCAGGTCGGGCACCACCGCAAGCGGTAATGCGGTCGCAAGATCGGCCACACCGTCGACCTCGGCCTTGCCCAACGCAGCCTCGACGACGCGGGCCGCCTGCTCGTCCACACTGTCGCTGATAGCCCGCAGTGCCCGCGGCAGTATGCGGTGCGCCACGAGTTTGCGCCGCTGGTCGTGTTCCGCGCCATCACTATTCAATGTTGTGCCGCGCGACAATCGGTTGGTGATGACGTTGAGCGCTACTCCGCTCCCCGAGACGAACGTGGCATCGTCGCGCAGCACGGCCTTGCATTCGCCGAATCGCGGCAGCGCATAAACCCGGTGCCGCGGTAGCCACACCACCGATCCCAGCTCACGCAGGCGGGAATAGTGCGGATAAGGATCGACGATGGCGTCGGCCGAGTAGATGTCGGGCCGATAGACGGGGACACCGTTGGGCGACATACGCATTACGCGTACCTCACCACGTTGCGCTGCGAGCCCAGGTCGATGACGCCGTCGTCGGTCGCGACCGCGGCCTCGACAACGTCGCCGGCATGGAGGTACTTCGGGTTTTTGGCCTGCCGGTTGAAGAACGCCTTCCACTTCATCGCCGGCGGTAGCAGCGAGCCGATGATCTCGATCGGCTTGGGCGGGGCGGACAGCGCAGTGCCGACCGGTGTTCCGGTCAAGACGAGATCACCGGCGTCCAGTCGTTGGAACCGAGCCAGGGCCTGCAATGCCTGCAACGGCGGATAGATCATGTCGCCGTCGACCTTTCCGTCCTGACGGAGCTGGCCATTGACTCGCAGCCGAAGACGTAGGTCGCCGAAGCGCTTGAGTTCGTCGGCATCCAGCAGCACCAGCGTGGGGCCGGCCGGCGTGAACGTCGGATACGACTTCGACTCGTAAAACTGGGTTTTCGGGAGTTGAACATCGCGCGCGGAGACATCGTTGGTCACCACCAGGCCCGCGATGTAGTCGGACAATTGTGACTCGGAGATCTCGGTGCCAACCGGAATCGCACGACCGATCACCAGACCGATCTCCACCTCGTAGTCCAAGAACCGAACATGCGCCGGCCTGATGATGTCGCCGCACGGTCCGGTGATCGACCCCGATGCCTTGCGGAAGAACGTCAGCGGAATCGACTTGGGGTCCATGCCGGCGTCTTTGACGTGCGAGGCGAAGTTGGTCATCTGCGCCACGACCCGGCAGGGTGCTGTTACCGGGGAAACCAGCGTGAGGCTGTCGAGGGGCAGCGTTTCTGACCCAACCGCCGCGTCGATAGCGGCGCGGTGGGCCAACAGATCGGCGGTGGTGCTGGCGTCGGTGTCGATCTTGACCGCCCCGCTTGTGGTGACGAGCCACCACGCGTCGGCGGTGCGGGCGACGGAACGGGTCATGACGCGGCTACTTTCATCAGGCCGATAAGGCGACGGATATCGAATTCGTTGTCAGCCCGAAGCGCACTGATCATCGATCGCGCTTCGTGGGGCAGGGATCGCGGATTGGTACCGAGGAAGTCTTTGGTGACCGACGGCCCCCACTGGGCCAACCCGGACCCGGTGAACGGCGCCCAGCCGGGTTCCAGCGTGCAGTCGAACATGTCGCCGTCGCTGAAATGCTCGACCATGAAGCCATCGGGGTCGCGCCAGTAGTCGAATATCTGACTGCCTTGGACGTGTCGGCCGATTCCCCAAGAGCGTTGGTAGCCGGCGTCTTTCAAGTACTCCCCGCCAGCAGCCAGGGCATCGAGGTCGCACACCTGATACGCCGAGTGGACGTAGCGGTTCGTCGGCCCCAACGCGACCGCGATGGTGTGGTGATCGGTGGGAGTCTGGCCGCGGTCGCAGCGGATGAAACTCATCGTCGGGCCGCGGTCACGCTGCCCGGGGAAGAACAGGAAGTCGCTGACGATCATGCCGAGCTGATCCAGGTACCAGTCCAGCGATTCGACATACCTGGTCGTCTGCAGCACGACGTGCCCGAGGCGTTGCACCTGGGCGGGCTGCCGGGGTGCCCGCTGGGCTGCGTTGGCGCGCCGCAGCTCGGTCCCGAAGTTGAAGGTCTGCGCCGACTGAGCCGGCAACGCTTCGAGCTGACGAGTGCCCGCGACGACGCGAACCGGCATACCGCTGGGATCCACCAGATCCACGGCGAGGCCGCCGATCGTCTCGGGTAGGGCGCGCGGCGCGGCACCGTTGGCGTCAGCCAGCCGCCGGATGTCGGCAACGTCTGCGGCCGTGAATGCGGCGCCGACGAATCGCGACGTTGGCCCGCGGCGGATGAGTAGACACGGCGAGCCCGGATCGCTGCCACGCAACTGCAACTCGGCGCCGCTGCGCGACACGGTGGTGAAGCCGAACGCACGCGCAAACGCCTCGGCGCGAACCAGATCCGGCTTCTGGAATTCCAGCCACGCGAGATCGTGGGCCTTGATCACCGGGTTCGACGACCGGCCGCGGTGCTCCCCTTTTCGCGCTCCCTGCTCGCTGTGTGGCCTCGGCGTCATTGCCGACCGTCCTCCGAGATCAGCCGCAGCGCGCTGTCGTACAGAGCGCGGGCATGCAATTCAAAGAGCTCCAGGAGATCCACTGAATCGCCACCAATTTCCTTAGCGATGAACAATCCGTCCGCGCCGGCGAGGGCGTATGTGGCCAGTTGATGAACCTGAGCGTCGGTCAGCTCCGGCGTGAAACCCCGCATGGTTTCGATCAACTGGTTGAAGGTCTGCGCTCGGGACTGGAGGAACATCGCGCGCGCCCGCGGCTCAACCGGTCGGCGTTCCAGCGACAGCATCAGGCCGAGCCGAATGAAGTCGGGCGAATCCAGCAGCGCCTTCGCGATCTGCATTGCCAAGCCCACCAGGCGATCTTGCGGTGAGCCCTCAATGGGGACCTCCCAGGCCTTGAGCCAGTCCCCGAAGCTGCGCTCGATCACCGCCGCGATCAGGTCGTCCTTGTTCTTGAAATGCCAGTAGATGGAACTGGCCGGCAACCCGCATTTGGCGCTGACCAGTGCGATGCTGGCGCCTTCGTAGCCACGCTCGGCGGCGATCTCGGCGGCGGCGTCGAGGATGCGTTCACGTGACAGTTCGCCGTCGGCGCGCTTGCGCCGTTTCGGCTCCACCTTTTCGGCCAACTCAACTCCCCGGTTCAATGTCTTGACTCTGTAATGATCACTACATTACCGTAGCGATCGTTACAGAACAAGCCCTCGACGATCCGGGCAAAACTATGACCATTGCGGACTCCTACGACGTGGCGGTGATCGGCTACGGCCCCACCGGTGCCACCGCCGCGAACCTTTTGGGCCAACTCGGTTTGAAAGTGCTTGTCATCGAGCGCGATCCCGATGTCTACAGTCGCGCCAGGGCAATCTCGACCGATGAAGAAGTCATGCGGATCTGGCAGTCCGTCGGGCTGGCCGAGCGGCTGCAGCGCGACATGCTGCCCGACCGGCCGCTGACCTTTGTCGACGCCAACAATGTGCCGTTCATCGACTTGAAGGTCCACCCACGCGGAGCCGGGCATCCACCGCAGCAGTTCCTGTATCAACCTGCGGTCGACCACGTCCTGCGGGACGGCGTCGAGCGATTTGCCAACGTTGACGTGCTGCTGGAACACGAATGCCTGCGCCTGCATCCCATCGGCGACCGCGTCGAGTTGATGCTTGCCGACCTGCGGACCGACACGTTGAAGCGGCTGCAGGCCGGCTATGTCATCGCCGCTGACGGCGGCTCGTCGCCAACCCGGGGTCAGCTCGGCATCGGCTACACCGGGCGCACCTACAGCGAGCGCTGGGTCGTCATCGACACGAAGCTGCTGCGGGAATGGGAGGGCCACGACCGGTTGCGCTTTCACTGCAATCCAGCCCGCCCAACCGTCGACTGTCCAACTCCGCTGGGCCACCACCGCTGGGAATACCCTGTGCGCGCAGGCGAACTCGAGGAGGAGTTGCTCTGCCACGACGCGATTTGGAAGGTGTTGAACGACCAAGGCATCACCGACGAGAACGTCGAGATTCTGCGCGCCGTGATCTACAGCCACCACGTCCGCGTCGCCGAGCGCTGGCGGGTGGGGCGAGTCTTCCTGGCCGGTGATGCTGCGCACGCGATGCCGCCGTGGATCGGCCAAGGAATGTCGGCCGGTGTTCGCGACGCCGCCAACCTGTGCTGGAAGCTCGCCGCCGTGTTGAAAGGGCAAGCTCCGGAGTCGCTGCTCGATACGTACCAAGCTGAACGTAAGCCACATGTCACTGAGGTGACGCGGCGCGCCTGTCGCACGGGGCGGATCATCACCGAACGCAACCGAGCGATCGCCGTCGTACGAAACCATCTATTACGCAACATTTTACGAGTACCCGCGGTGAGCGCGCAGCTGGATAAGTTCACCTGGATCCCCGGTGCGCGATTCCGGCAGGGTTTTTTGAGCTCCGTCCGGCACCGCGCTGTGGGATGGCAGGTCCCACAGCCGTGGGTGACGAACGCCGATGGCGTGCGAGTGCGCTTCGACGAGATCCTGGGCGGGCAGTGGGCCATCGTGCACGTCGGACCGGCGCCACGCGGCAGCCAAGCCTGGTCAGACCTCGGCGTCCCGACGATGCCGATCGTCGAATCCACGCTTGTACGCTGGCTACGGCGCAGAAGGGCAGCGGCCGCGGTGCTGCGCCCTGACGGATTCATCTATGCCGCAGCCGGATCCGACCAGACCTTGCCGCCGCCGCCAACGGGCTACGTGTTTTCCACCGCGGCCAGAACCGAGGCCAACGCATGAGCACGACCACCTTGACCGAACAGACCGTCGCCGTCGCCGGCAATCCGATCTTCGTCGCGGAGGCAGACATCGGAGCACCGGTCGCCAGCCGATCCGTGATGCGCGGCGTGGCCCGGATTACCAGCTCGACTTAATCCGCCGCGTCCCACGGCACAGTGGCAGACACCCAATGGGTGATCTGCTCTTCCTGGTCGTTGCGGTGCAGGTGGCGCGGCGGCTGGGCGAAGGTCGCATACGGCCGGCAGCGCACCACGACGCGGTCCTCCTGCTCGGCCATCGCCTCGACAAACGGGCGGCCATCGTCGGGGAGCGGCTCCCCGGACATTCGTCCGGCAACTGCCATCATTACGTCGACCACGAGATCGCGGTCCCGCTCCACCGTGGCATCGGCATAGACCTGTAGATAGGCGAATGGCCAATTCTCGTCGAGCACGCAAAGACTCACCTTGCCGTCGCGGGCGACGGCTTTGGCCTTGCCGCGCGGCGCCATCGTTGACACCAGCAGCTCGTCGTCGTCAGTGGGGATGTAATACACGATCGACATGGCCGGTCCATCGTGCAAACGGCGGTAGCCGTAGACGCAGGTGCGGTGCGTACGCACAAAAGTGCGCCGCTCCGAAGGCCGCATGTCGCGGTCGGTGGGAACCGTGAACGGCTCGGTCGCCAGTGGAAGCAACATCGGATCGTCCTCTTTCGTCTAGATAATGGATACAGTGTTGCCGATATTGCGGTCCGCTGTCAAGAGCCGCCATACTTAGCCCTGTGACACCTAGCAAGCAGCAGGCCAACCGGCGCTCACCCGGGCGCCCGCCTGTTCCGCTGGACCGGATCGTCGCGACTGCCCTGCAGATCGTCGACGACGACGGTGCCGATGCGCTGTCCATGCGAACGCTGGCGCAACGCCTGGATTCGGGCACCGCAACGCTCTATCGACATTTCGCCGGCCGAGCAGACCTGATCGCCCACGTCGTCGACCGAGTATTCGGCACGATCGAACTAGACGTTGAGAGCGTCAATTCGATGACGTGGCGAGAAGCATGTAAGGCCGGTGCGCACAGTATGTTTGACGCGCTCCGCGCCCATCCGAACGTCGCGCCACTGCTGGCCGACGGCATCCCGACCGGACCTCATGCACTGGCCGCTCGCGAGGGCCTGATCGCGATCCTGCTCGACAATGGATTTCCGCCGCCGCTCGCGGCCCGCTCCTACGCCACGCTGGCCCGGTTCATTTTGGGGTTCGCGATCCAGCAGACCGGATCCGAGCGCCCACACGACGCCAGCCCGACACGCATCTTTCGCGACCTGGATCCACGGACATTCCCCGCGACCGTCGTCGTCGCGGACCATATTCCCGTTCCCCTGGACGAGGAATTCGAGTTCGGCCTCGAGATGATCGTCGACGGATTGACGCAGGCGCTGCGAATCGCAACCGAAAAGGGACCGAGCGGGAACGGCTCCGTTCCACGAGGCTAACGTCATGCCATAGCGACGTTCAGCCTGACGACGGAGGTGGCATGCGCGCAGCACAGTTGACTCGACTCGAGGGTCCAGAAGCGGTCGAGGTCAGTGAGATCGACGAGCCCACCGGCGACGGCGTGGTCGTGGAGGTGCACGCGGCGGGCGCGGCCTTCCCCGATGCGCTGCTGACCCGGGGCCTCTACCAGTACCGGCCGGATCCGCCGTTCGTGTTGGGCGCCGAGATCGCCGGTGTGGTCCGATCGGCGCCGCAGGATGCCAACGTGAAGCCTGGCGATCGCGTTGTGGGCCTGACGATGATGACCGGCGGGATGGCCGAAGTCGCGGTGTTGGCACCCGACCGGGTGTTCAAATTGCCGGACAACGTGAGTTTCACGGCCGGCGCGGGATTGCTGTTCAACGACCTGACTATGTACTTCGCACTGACCGTGCGTGGTCGGCTGCGGTCAGGTGACACGGTGTTGGTGCACGGCGCAGCCGGCGGGATCGGCACGTCGACCCTTCGACTGGCGTCGGTGTTGGGCGCATCGCGGGTTATCGCGGTGGTCAGCACCGAGGACAAGGCAGACATCGCGCGGGCGGCGGGCGCCACCGACGTCGTGCTGGCTGACGGGTTCAAAGACGCCGCAAAGGAATTGACGAACGGTCGCGGTGTCGACATGGTGGTCGATCCCGTCGGCGGCGACCGGTTCACCGATTCGCTGCGCTCGCTGGCGCCGGGGGGCCGCCTGCTGGTCATCGGCTTCACCGGCGGAGAGATCCCGACGGTGAAGGTCAACCGACTGCTGCTGAACAACATTGACGTGGTCGGTGTCGGCTGGGGCGCCTGGGCCGGCACGCACCCCGATGCGCTGACCGAGCAGTGGGCCGACCTCGAGCGGCTGCTCGCCTCGGGCCAGCTGCCTCCTCCCGAGCCGGTGGTCTACCCGCTGGGGGAAGCCGCTGCTGCGATCGCCTCGCTGGAGAATCGCACCGCGAAAGGAAAAGTCGTCCTGCGCGTGCGGGATTGAGCCACTTTTCCGGCCCGGGCTTTCCGTCGATCCGCGACACGTAAACGTCAACGAGGACACGCCGCAGCTCTGCGCACTGGTTTAAATCTCGGTCGACATCCCCCCGGACTCAGCTGGTGACCTGAGCCGCGGCCAGCTCGGACAGATGCTTGAGCGAATTCTCCAGATGCGTCGGGTCGAACGGCGGGAATTGAATGTGCTCACGGAGTTCAGTCGGTACCGCCGACCAGTCGTAGGTGAGCGTGACCTGAGATTCAGCGGATCCAGCGTCGGCTATGTCGTAACGCCAAATCCAGCCGCCGAATGACAACGTCCCGTCTCCTGCGGCGTCCTGGCCCGGTTGCCACGCAATGGCGTGGGGACGGTCGAACACGACCACTTTGTTCGCCATCTCGTAGTTCTTGGCGGGGTGGTTGTCGTGATACATCGCGATCCGGAAGAGCTGGCCGTCACCCGTCAACGTCTTGCCGTCGAGCGAGTCTCTCACCCAGCCGGTCCCGTCGATGGCGGCATGAGTCGTAGGGTCTGCCAGTACGCCGAATACTGCGTCGGCCGCTGCGGGGATCGTGATCGTGGCAATCATCGTGTCGTTGGTCATGCCCTACAGACTGCGCCAGGCCGGGAAAATCATCACCACTACCGCGAATTGCCCTTGTGCCGCCGAAGAAGAGAAAGTAATGTCACTTTCAGTTTTTGCCGTCCCGGCTGCCGTCGCAACCCTGGAGTCGTCATGGAATCCTTCATTCACCTGCGAAAAGGCAAGACACCGCGTCGCCTGCACGCCGACCTCGAGGGCCTCAAAGACGACGAACTCGGCCGCGGTGGGTTTACCGGCCGGACCGCGAACCTGTACCGCCGACACGACCCCACCGCCTACCGGTCAGAGGGCCCCCTGCGTCCCCTTGACGTGCTGTCCAGCGAGCTCAAGCCCAGCGACGCAACCGACGCCAACGGTGGGCCGCTGTTGATGTTCACCAACCGGGACTGCCGGATCTCGTTGTCCCGACGCCACCAGGCGATGCCGTATTTCGTCCGCCACGTCGACGGCGATCTGCTGTGCTTCGTGCACCAAGGGAGCGGCCTGCTGGAAACGGAGTTCGGTCCGCTGCGTTACCGCGACGGCGACTGGGTGTATCTGCCGAAGGCATGCACCTGGCGTCACGTCCCCGAAGCCGAGACGACGTTGCTGATGATCGAGGCCAGCGAGGACTTCCGTGTTCCGCCACCGGGTTCACTGGGTCGGCACTTCCCGTTCGATCCCGCACAGGTGGTCATCCCCGAACCCGAACCGATCGACGACGACGACGGCCGCGAGGAGTACCAGGTGCGGCTGATCCATGCGGGCGGCCCGACAACGCTGTTCTATCAACACAATCCGCTCGACGTCGAAGGCTGGCGCGGCGACAACTTCGCCTTCACGTTCAACATCGACGACTACAACGTGGTGACCTCCGATAGCGTCCACCTCCCCCCGACTGTGCATCTGTTCATGCAGGCCACCGGGGTGTACGTGATGAACTTTCTGCCCAAGCCAGCCGAAGGCGTCCCGGGTACCGAGCGCACACCGTGGTATCACCGCAACGTCGACTACGACGAGATCGCCTTCTTCCATGGCGGTTCGCTCTACGGCATTCCCATGCCGCCCGGCCTGATTTCCCATGCGCCACAAGGAGTTCACCATGGCGCGCCAGAGAAGGCGCGCGAGCGCGCCCGCCGCAAGTTCGACGAGCACTCCCGTGTCGACTGGCAGGTGATCGCAGTCGACACCCGTCGGCGGCTAACCCCGTCAGCCGAGGTGCTGGCACACGACCTAGGACAGCATTGATGACGACAGCC
>DASXJI010000386.1:0-14191 GCA_036497495.1 Mycobacterium sp. | reverse complement strand
CGCGACGCCGACCTGACCTACAACCTGCGCACGTTCGACGAATTAAGCTCGGAGGCAACCGGTTTCGACTGGGGTGTGTGGCTGCACGGGCTGGGCGCTGACCCATCTGGCGACCGGAGCGGTCCCCTCGAGGTCGTTGTCAGCCAGCCCGACGCGCTGACCGCCTTCGCCGCGTTGTGGGAGAGCGAGGACCTCGAGGACTGGAAGCGATGGCTGCGCTGGCGAGTCATCAGCGGGCGCGCGTCGATGCTGACCGACGATCTCGTCGACGAGAACTTCGCGTTCTACGGACGCACGCTGTCGGGCACCGAACAGTTGCGCGATCGCTGGAAGCGGGGTGTGGCGCTGGTCGAGAACCTGATGGGTGACGCTGTCGGCCGGCTCTACGTCGAGCGGCACTTCCCGCCGGACGCCAAGGCCCGGATGGACGAGCTGGTAGCCAACCTGCGGGAGGCCTACCGGGTCAGCATCACCGACCTGCAGTGGATGACGCCGGAGACCCGGCAGCGGGCACTGGAGAAGCTCGACAAGTTCACGCCGAAGATCGGCTACCCCGCGAAGTGGCGCGACTACTCGACGCTCGTCATCGCCCGCGACGACCTGTACGGCAACTACCGGCGCGGCTACGCGCTGGAGTACGACCGCGACCTGGCCAAGCTCGGCGGCCCGGTCGACCGCGACGAGTGGTTCATGACGCCGCAGACCGTCAACGCGTACTACAACCCGGGCATGAACGAGATCGTCTTCCCGGCCGCGATCCTGCAGCCGCCGTTCTTCGACGCCGAGGCCGACGACGCGGCCAACTACGGCGGCATCGGGGCGGTGATCGGCCACGAGATCGGCCACGGCTTCGACGACCAGGGTGCCAAGTACGACGGCGACGGCAACCTGGTCGACTGGTGGACCGATGACGACCGCGCTGAATTCGGCCTTCGCACAAAGGCTTTGATCGAGCAGTACGACGTCTACACGCCCCGCGGGCTGGACAACGGCTACCACGTCAACGGTGCGTTCACCGTCGGGGAGAACATCGGCGACCTGGGTGGCCTGTCCATCGCGCTGCTCGCCTACCAGCTGTCACTGGGCGGCGACGAGGCGCCCGTCGTCGACGGGCTGACCGGTGTGCAGCGGGTGTTCTTCGGCTGGGCGCAGGTGTGGCGCACCAAATCCCGTGACGCCGAGGCGATTCGGCGGCTGGCTATCGACCCGCACTCGCCGCCGGAGTTCCGCTGCAATGGCGTCATCCGCAACATCGACGTCTTTTACGACGCCTTCGAGGTCACCCCGGACGACGAGTTGTTCCTGGATCCCCAACGCAGGGTCAGGATCTGGAACTAGGGCCTAAAGCTGCCAGTCGTTGGAGCCGTCGTTCTTGCTGTAGGTCCCGACGGAGTTCTTGACGACGATGGGATCGCCGGCACCGAAGTTGGTGAAGAACCATTTCGCGTTCGTCGGGCTGATGTTGATGCAGCCGTGGCTGACGTCGCGCTTGCCCTGGTCGGACAACGACCACGGCGCGCTGTGCACGTAGTCACCGCTGTTGTCGAACTGGACGGCGTCCTCGACGTTCACCTTGTAGCCGTATGTCGAGTTGACCGGCACACCATAGGTGGACGAATCCATCACGACCTTGGCCTTCTTATCGAGTACGTAGTAGGTGCCGTTAGGCGTCTGGTGACCGCCCGCAGCCATGCCCATCGACATCGGGAAGGTCTGCTCGACCGTCCCGTTGCGGCTGACGATCAGCTGGTGGGTCCCATCGTCGGCGGTGGCGATCAGCGAATCACCGGTGACGAAGTTCTCCTGGGTGCCGGCGGCGTCGACGTGCACCGCGGTGTGCGCGGGCCAGAAGCTGAGCGGACGCCAGCGCACCTGGCTGGCGGTCAGCCAGTAGAACTTGCCGGACACCGGCGGGGTCGATGAGACGTGGATCGCCTGTTCGGCCATGTGCTGGTCGGCGATCGGGCGCGCGAAGTTGATAATGATCGGCTCGCCCACGCCGACTGTTGCGCCGCTGACCGGATTGAAGGTCGGCGGCACGAACGGCGGCGCGCCGGTGAACGGCTGCGGGTTCTGGCCAACAACCGGTCCCGTCGGCGCGGCGGCCGGGGTGGCCGGGGTGGCCGGCGGAACAACCGGCGCCGGTGCCAATGGGTCTCCCGGGGGCGACGGGGGTGCGGCCGGGTTGGGCGGCGGCGGCACCGCCAGCGGGTCGGCGGGCGGCGGTGGCTGCGCCGGGTCGCCGGGTGGCGGCGCAGCCGGGGCGTCTATCCCAGGCGCGGGCGGGGGCGGCTCCGGGTCGGCGAGCGCCAAACCGCTGCCCAACACAAGCGCAGCGGTCACTCCCATTGCGCTCAACGCAGCGGTCAGAGGACCCGTGGTCCATCGCGACATTTGTATCCCTCCAAGTCACGGTCTAGAGCCAGTATGCAGTAGCGGAGGGCCCAGTTATTAATTCAGCGGTCGGCGCTGCGCGCGAAAACGCGTGTCAACCAGCCCGTTGAACTGCGGCTTTACGGTTTACGGTCGATCCGCGGAGGGGACGTCGAACAGCTGCCGCTCGGCGGTCATGCCGGCGGCTCCGAGACCGATCAATACCGCGGAGGCGGCCAACATCATCAGCATCCCGTGCTCGTAGAAAAATCCGCCGGCGAACGATCCGGCCATGATGCCGATTTGAAACGCCGCCATGTACAGCCCGGAGGCGCCGTCCGGATCGTCGGCGCCAGCGCGCATAGCCGCGGATTGCAGCATCGGCGACACCGCATTGGCAGTGCCGCCCCATAATGCGATCGCGATGATCCCGATCAAAGCCGTGGCTGTCGGGGGCAGCCGGTGCAGGGCCAGCGCAGTCAGCACCACAAATGTCATCCACAGCGCGATCATGCAGCTGATGGTCGCGGCCCTGGGCCGATGGTCCATCGGTCGGGCCACCAGCGGGATCGCCAATAGGCCCGCGATCCCGTAGGTAGCCAGTAGCCAGGCAATACCCGGTCCCCGCACGCCCACCACGTCGCGGACGATCACCGCGAAGAAGGTATAGGACATGTAGTGCCCGGTGACCGCGATCATGGTAAGCAAGCTCACGATGACCAGTCGCCGATTGCGGTGATGATGCGCACTGCGGCCGACAACTGCCCGCTGCCCCTCGGTCAAGGCCATCACCGGCAGCACGAGCCAGGCCGCCACGGTCACCAACGCGGCCACGGCGGTCACCGCCGCGACGGCCACCCGCCAGTTCCACTCCAGGCTGATCGCCGCCGTGGCCGGGCTGCCCACCACCACGGCCAGGCTGATACCGAGGTAAATACTCGTGGTCGCGCGCCCGGAATGGCTGGCCGGAACCAGCCGGGTGGCAATCGGCGCGATGACCGACAGGATCAGGCCGTGGGTGACCGCCGACAGAGCGCGGCCACAGGTCAGCACCACGAAGTTGGGCGCCAGGGCGGAGATGAGCTGGGACAAGGTCAGGCAGGCGAGCGACAGCAGCAGCGCGCGGCGACGCGGCCACTGCGCGGTCCAGCGGACCAGCGGAATCGTGGTGACCGCCGCCACCAGGGCGTACCAGGCCAGCAACGTGCCAACCATCGGGATACTGACGTGCAAGTCGCGAGCGATCGCGGGCAGCGCGCCGACCGGCAGCAGCTCGGCGGTGACGTAGGTGAACGCCGCCGCGGCCAGGACGGCCAACTGTATGGCGATTCGGGGACTCCAGGGCCCGCTCGTAGCGGTTCGCCCTTCGGCGGCACGAGCTGGCCCCACGCCGACTACTCAACCACGCATTGCACGCGGGGCGTTAACGTCAGGAGCGGACGAGTCGCGCGATGGCCGCGGAGGCTTCGGCCAGCTTCTCGTCAGCCTCGGCGCCGCCCTCCGAGACGGCGCGGGTGACGCAGTGTCCGAGGTGCTCGTCGAGCAGGTTCAGCGCGACCGAACGCAGAGCGTTGTTGGCGGCGCTGATCTGGGTGAGGACGTCGATGCAGTACTTGTCGTCCTCGATCATCTTCGCGATGCCACGCACCTGGCCCTCGATCCGCCGCAAACGTTTGGCGTAGTTGTCTTTTTGCGATGAGTAGCCGTGTGCGGGTGCCATCTGCCCCTCCAACATCGTGGTCTTGAAGATCATGCTCGGGGCCATCGCGGCGGCGCCGTTGTAGTCACCATTGTCAACGTCGGCTGGTGCTGGCGCCACGGCGGCCTGGTACATCGGCATTTCGCCGGTGCGCCGACTATACCCCGCGGGGGTATTTTAATGATTTTGGCCGACATGGCGCTACACGCATACTTGAGGAATGGCCGACAGCAAGGACAGCATCGACATCAAGCCCCGTAGTCGCGAGGTCACCGACGGCCTGGAAAAGGCCGCGTCGCGCGGGATGTTGCGCGCGGTGGGAATGGACGACGACGACTTCGCCAAGCCCCAGATCGGGGTGGCGTCGTCGTGGAACGAGATCACCCCCTGCAACCTGTCGCTGGACCGGTTGGCGAAGTCCGTCAAGGAAGGCGTGTTCGCCGCCGGCGGCTATCCGCTTGAATTCGGCACGATCTCGGTGTCCGACGGCATCTCGATGGGCCACGAAGGCATGCACTTCTCCCTGGTGTCGCGCGAGGTGATCGCCGACAGCGTGGAAACCGTCATGCAGGCCGAACGCCTTGATGGATCGGTGCTACTGGCCGGCTGCGACAAGTCACTGCCCGGCATGCTGATGGCCGCGGCTCGCCTGGATCTGGCCGCGGTCTTCCTCTATGCGGGCTCGATCCTGCCGGGCCGGGCCAAGCTTTCCGACGGCACCGAGCGCGACGTGACGATCATCGATGCGTTCGAGGCAGTCGGCGCCTGCGCCCGCGGCCTGATGCCGCGCGAGGACGTCGACGCGATCGAGCGGGCCATCTGTCCCGGAGAGGGCGCCTGCGGCGGCATGTTCACCGCCAACACCATGGCCAGCGCGGCCGAGGCGCTGGGCATGTCGCTGCCCGGCAGCGCCGCACCGCCGGCGACCGACCGTCGGCGCGACGGATACGCACGGCGCAGCGGTGAAGCGGTCGTCGGTCTGTTGCGCCGCGGGATCACGGCCCGCGACATCCTGACCAAGGAGGCCTTCGAGAACGCGATCGCAGTGGTGATGGCGTTCGGTGGCTCGACCAACGCGGTGCTGCATCTGCTGGCCATCGCACACGAGGCCGACGTGAAGCTGTCGCTGGCCGACTTCAGCCGGATCGGCGCCAAGGTGCCGCACCTGGCCGACGTCAAACCGTTCGGCAAGCACGTGATGTTCGACGTCGACCACATCGGCGGTGTGCCGGTGATGATGAAAGCACTGTTAGACGCTGGCCTTTTACACGGCGATTGCCTGACCGTGACCGGGCAGACCATGGCCGACAACCTCGCACGCATCGCCCCGCCCGACCCGGACGGCAAGGTGCTGCGGGCATTGGACAACCCCATCCACCCCACCGGCGGGATCACCATCCTGCACGGTTCACTGGCGCCCGAAGGCGCGGTGGTCAAGTCGGCCGGCTTCGACTCCGACGTGTTCGAGGGCGCGGCAAGGGTTTTCGAGCGCGAGCGGGCGGCACTGGATGCCCTGGAGGACGGCACCATCACCCATGGTGACGCGGTGGTGATCCGCTACGAAGGCCCCAAGGGTGGACCGGGGATGCGGGAAATGCTCGCGATCACCGGCGCCATCAAGGGTGCCGGCCTGGGCAAGGATGTGCTGCTGTTGACCGACGGCCGGTTCTCCGGCGGCACCACCGGCCTGTGCGTCGGGCACGTCGCACCCGAGGCGGCCGACGGCGGGCCGATCGCCTTCCTGCGCGATGGCGACCAGATCCGGCTCGACGTCGCCAACGGCACCCTGGACGTGCTTGGCGATGCCGACGAGTTCGCTTCCCGCCGTGAGGGTTTCACCCCACTGCCGCCGCGCTACACGTCCGGCGTGCTGGGCAAGTACGTCAAGCTGGTGGGATCGGCAGCCCACGGAGCGATCTGTAGCTAGCCGCCTACTTCACCAACGCGAACGCCAGGCCGTCCCAGTGCTTGGCGCCCACCGTCTGCAGCACCGCGGTGTCGAGCTGGGGATGTTCACCCATCAGCTCGAGGACCTTCCGCGTCCCGACCAGCACGGCGTCCTCGCCCGGCGACAGGATGGCGCCTTCGCGAATCACGTTGTCCACCACGATCACTGAGCCAGGCCGGGTGAGCTTGACCGCCCAGTCCAGGTAGCCGGGGTTGTTTTCCTTGTCGGCGTCGATGAATACCAGGTCGAAGGGGCCGCCGGTAACGCTCGGCAGCGTATCGAGGGCGGCGCCGACGATCACCTCTACCCGATCGCCGACACCGGCGCGGTCGATGTTGGCGCGGGCGACCTCGGCGTGCTTGGGCTCGTACTCCAGCGTGGTGACCCGGCCGGCCGGCCCGGCGCCTCGGGCCAGCCAGATCGTGCTGAAGCCGCCGAGCGTGCCGATCTCCAGGATGCGACGGGCCCCTGTCGCGGCGGCGAGCAGGCTCAGGAACTTGCCCTGCTGCGCCGAGACGGCGATCTTCGGCAACCCGGCGGCGTCGCTGGCCTCGAGCGCAGCAGACAGCACGGGATCGTCGTCCAGCACGGTGGCGTCCAGATATTCGTCGACTTCAGCGGGGGTTGGCTTTTGGCTCATGAGCCAACGCTAGCCCGGAGACGCCGCAGGCCGCCACTGCATCAACCATTTTTGCCATATACCCCCTAGGGGTATATGTTGGCCCATGTCAGGTCCCAATCCAGAAGAGGTGAAGAAGATGTCCAACGAAGCAGGAGCCCTGTTGAGCTGTGGTCATGACGGCTGCGGCTGCCGCGTTCGCATCGAGGTCGCATGTCACTGCAGCGGCACCGATCAGGCATACATCTGCAAGTGCGGCGACGAGATGGTCGAGGTCGCCGGCTAGCGCACGCCCTCTTTCGCGTATACCACCCGCAGGACGTGCCCGGCTTCGGGACCCATGACCAATTCGGCCAAGGTGCACAGCGTCGCGACGTACTGCGATCCGTGCGGCGGCTGCACATCGCAGAGGTGGTGCGCGATTTCGTGCAACACAACCAATTCGCGCATTGCCCAGTCGGCAGTAGTCAGATCGGGAACCGCGATAACTCCCGCGCCGTCGCGGTTTTCGTAATGAGCTGCGGTCGAGGCCCGTCGGGCCCGCACTCGCAGTGGCGCCACGGATGGCCACTCGCGTCGCACCGCGGGCAGGGCCAGCACGTCGTCGACGTAGCGCTGCACCGCGGTCAGCGAGCCGAACCGCGCCTCGGGCGGCAAGGTCAACTGCGTGCCGAAGAACTCCACACTGGTCGAGCCGTGTTGGGCCGCACGGTCGAACAGCGTCCGCACGAATTCCTCGGCGGCGTAGACCTTCGAGCGCTGCGAGTCCCGCGCGGACGAATCGACGGCGTTCACCGTTCCAGCGCGCTCCGCGCGCCGGAGAACTCCTGGCCGCTACCCAGCCTTGCCCGCTTACCGGCCCGGTCCCCCGCCCGCCGAGCGGCCGACGAATAGCCCGCGGTGGCCCGGCTGGCCTGCCAGGTACCCCTCGCCTTCGACGCCGTTCGGTAGTAGTCGCGGAGCTCGATCTCCTTGTTGCGCAGGGCGATGGCCGTACCGGGCGGACGGCGACGGTCCTTCTTCGCTTCTCGCTGCGTCTGCTCGCGGGCCTCGGCCAGCCGGTGACCCACCCGGGCTCCGAACGCCAGCTGGAAATTCAGCCGGGCGGTGATCGTCGGGGTCGGCCGGTGTGCGCCTGAGGAGATGTAGGAGTCTGACGCGCGGACCATCTGGACGACTAGGCTCGCGTACAGCGCATGGGTGGCATCGATGTCCTCGGCGAAGCCGTAGGCGTAGACGAACGTCGAGTTGGACGCGACGTCGCAGCGGATGTCGTTGGCCGATGCGATCAGAACGAACAGCTGCACATAGGTCCGCAATCCCTTGGTGCCGGCAGCGCCGATGGTGACCGTGCGTTGCACCGGCGCCTCGGCGGGCGTGCGCTTGTCGGCATGCGAGCGCGCGACCGCCAGGTCGATGGACGTCGCGGTGGCCAGCCGTTGAGCGGCGGACATGAACGCCTCGGCCTCGTGGGCGTTGTCGGTGCCCTCGGCTTGACGCAACAGGGCTGCGATACGCGCCAGCATCTTGTCGTCAGTCATGGCGCCACTCTCCCCCGCAAGCGGGAGGTGCCCCCACCCCATCGCTACGCTCTGGATCGTCATCGGCGCGAGTCATGCCACCAAACTAGGCGAACCGTAGGACTTCTCGGCGCCGCCACTCACAGTCTGGCGTTAATCCACGACACAACGTGGTCGAGGACCTGGTCCTGCTCCGGTTCGTTGAACACCTCGTGATAGAGCCCTGGATAAAGCTTCAGCTCGACATCGGGACTACCCACGGCCGCGACCAACTGGCGGCTGCCCTCGACCGGGATCAGCCGGTCGTCGGATCCGTGCACCACCAGTAGCGGCGCGGTCAGCGACGGCGCTCGCTGCGACATCGTCTCACCGACCAGCAGCAGCGCTCGGCCAATGCCCGCGGGAACCTTGCCGTGATACACCAGCGGGTCGGTGTCGTAGGCGTTCACCACCGCCGGGTCGCGGGACACCGCGCTGGAGTCGAGTGCCTGCATCGGCAAACCCGGCGCGATCGCTCCGATGGTTTTGGCGATCCGGGCCAGCAGCGGAGAGACGGCCGTCTGGGCTGCCACCGCCGGCCCGGACAGCACCATCAAGTCGTAGTCGTCGGGATGCTCGACGCCGTAGGCGAACACGATGCCGCCGCCCATGCTGTGGCCGAGGACGACGCGCGTCGCACCGGGATGTTCTCTGGCGGCGATGCCGACCAGGGTGTCGAAGTCGCGGGTGTATTGGGAGATGTCCTTCAGCAGCACCCGTTTACCCCCCGAGCGGCCATGCCCGCGATGGTCGAGCGCGTAGGTCACCAATCCTTCGCGGCCGAACCGTGCGGCGACATGATCGTAGCGACGGGCGTGTTCGCCGAGCCCGTGCGCGAGGATGACCACGCCGCGCGGTGTGGACCCGGTGTCTGTGGGGGTCCAGACGTCGTAGACGATGCGCACGCCGTCGACACCGTCGAAAGATCGCTCGGCACGGGTGGTGGCCATCAGGGGCAGCGTAGACCCACTGTCACAGGCACTACGTAAGCTCGGTCCGGTGAGCGTGCTTGCCCGCGAGTTGGCCGATGACGGCAGGAACCAGTTCTCTGCCACCGCCGAGCCGTACCGACGTGAACTGCTCGCGCACTGCTACCGAATGACCGGGTCGCTGCACGATGCCGAGGACCTGGTGCAGGAGACCTTGCTGCGAGCCTGGAAGGCCTACGACCGCTTCGAAGGAAAGGCGTCGGTGCGCACCTGGCTGCACCGAATCGCCACCAACACCTGCCTGACGGCGCTGGAGAATCGACGGCGCCGGCCGCTGCCGACCGGGTTGGGCGCACCCAGTTCTGACCCGACCGCCGAGCTGGTCGACGGCACCGAGGTGCCGTGGCTCGAGCCGCTGCCCGACGCGGCAGGTGATCCGGCAGCAATAGTCGACTCCCGCGAATCGGTCCGGTTGGCGTTCGTGGCTGCCCTGCAGCATCTGTCGCCCCGACAGCGGGCGGTGCTGCTACTGCGCGACGTGCTGCAGTGGAAGGCCGCCGAGGTAGCCGATGCGATCGGCGCCAGCACGGCCGCCGTCAACAGCTTGCTGCAGCGTGCGCGCTCGCAACTGGACGCCGCGGGGCCCAGCGCCGACGACCGGCTGGTGGCGCCCGACTCCGAGGACGCGCAAGACCGGTTGAGGCGTTATATCGCCGCGTTCGAGGCCTACGACATCGACCGGCTGGTCGAGCTGTTCACCGCCGAAGCGATCTGGGAGATGCCGCCATTCGTCGGCTGGTACCAGGGACCGCAGGCCATCATCACGTTGATTCACCAGCAGTGCCCCGCCGACGAGCCTGGCGACATGCGGATGCTCCCGCTGACCGCCAACGGCCAGCCCGCAGCGGCGATGTACATGCGCGACGGCGACGGCCATGTGCCGTTCCAGCTACACGTGCTGGACGTGAGGGCCGACGGGGTGTCCCGAGTTGTGGCCTTTCTCGACACCGCGCTATTCACGAAATTCGGACTGCCGCAACGTCTTTAGAACCGAGATAGCAGGTCGGCCGGCCTCCAAGATTCCAAGCCCGATGAGTTTCGCCGCGATCTTCAGTCTGTATTTGCCAATACGGCATCAACCGCACTCGAGGAGAGCATCGTGACCGCTACCTACACCTTCGACGTCTTTTCCAGCCTCGATGGCTTCGGCCGCGTCAGCGGCGGCGACTGGGGCGGATACTGGGGCAAGCAAGGCCCGGAATTGCTCGACCACCGGCTCGCACTGTATGGCGCGAAGCAGCGAATGGTGATCGGCGCCAACACATATCGGTTGTTCGCGCAAATTCTGGCCGAGAGCACCGAGGAGTCCGAGGTGCGCGACCCTTGGGTCACCCGGATGAGGCACCTGCCGGCGACGGTCGTGTCGTCCACCCTGGATGGACTTCTCGATTGGCCCGACGCGACCGTCGTGAGCGGCGACGCCGTCGACGTCGTCGCCCGGCTCAAGGAAGAGTCCGAGGTGCCGCTGCGCTCGCATGGCAGCCTGTCGATGAACCGAGCGCTGATGGCCGCCGGCCTGGTCGACCGCGTCCAAGTGACGCTCTTCCCAGTGATCACCGGGAAGACCGGAGACGACCCGATCTTCCGGGGTGCGGCCGACTTCGACCTCGAGCTGATCGAGAGCCGAACGCTCGACGGCAATATCCAAGAGCTCACCTACCGGCCCACCGTGCATGGATGAGTCGGCCTGAAACTAGAACAGCCGGCTGTCCGGTGACGGACCGGCCACCGACCGGACCAGCCCGGCACCGGTGACCAGCGGCAGATCCAGTGCCGACAGCAGCCCGGGCTGCGCCTGGCAGACCGCCGGGATGACGTTGACCATCCGGGATGCGCCGGCCATCCGGGCGCCCAGGTCGTGGTCGTGGTCGTCGGCCATCTCGAACTCGCAGCGCATGGTCGGCGACCCCTCGATCTCGACCCTGTAGAGACCGCGCCCGGATGCGGGGCCGTAGCCGAGGTCGCGCGGGGGTATCGAGATGTGCGGCTGCGGCCAATCGGGTGCAAGGTCGTCGCGCATGCGGGTGACGTGGTCGATGACGAAAGTTGGCTTGCCGTCGACGTATCCGGTCAGCGTCGACCGCATCGCACCGACCGTTCCGGCGGCGATGTGCCCAGTGGGCGTGTCGAACGACTCCTCGGCGACCACCCGCTCGACGCTCTCCTCCAGGTTGTCGACCTTGACGCCCAGCCCTGCGGCGAGCTGATGCACAACCGGCCCCCAGCCGAACGTGAACATCCCCGGCGCCGCGGCGAATGCGGTGAACTCCGGCGGCTTGCCGAAGCCCAATATCTCGTAGACGGCGTCTTTGTCCGGGTAGGTCGCATAGTTGAACATCTCGGTCACCCGCACCGACTCGATGACCCGCGATACCCCGGTGAGCACAAGCGGCAGCACATCGTTGGCGAATCCGGAGTCGATCCCGGTGGTGAAGAACGACGCGCCGCCGGCAGCCGCGGCCTCGCGCAGCGGCGCGGTGAACCCCGCGTCGACGCCGTCGGGGAACACCAGGGGCACCACCGAGCACGACACCACGTTCTTGCCCGCGCGCAGGATCGACACCATGTCGTCGATCGCCTCGGCGGGCCGCAGATTGGCCGCCGCGGCGTAGACCACCACGTCGGCGTCACCGGACAGCAAGCCCGCGGGATCCTGGGTTGCGGTCACACCGACGGGGTCCACTCCGCACAACTCCCCCGCATCACGACCCGCCTTGGCGTCGCTGTGGACGACGAGATCGACGAGTTGCAGTTGCGGGTGGTCGGTCACTGCGCGCAGGGCGATCAGCCCCATCGAGCCCGGACCCCACACGGCCACCTTGTACATCGCTGCTCCTAATATTAGGACTCTATGAAGTAGATTTAGGACGGATGGTAGGAAGGCGCCATGGATTCGTCAACAGTGCCGCCGAGCGCGATCGGGCCGGTCAAGTCACCGCCCACCGGTCGCGTGATGGATGTGCTTGCGTCGCTGTCGGATTCACCGGATGGCCGGACATCCGCCGAGTTGGCTAAAAGCTGCGGGATCAGTACCTCGACCTGCGCGCTGGTGCTCGGCGAACTCGAGCGCCGCAATTGGGTAACACGACGGGACGATCGCCGCTACACGCTGGGCAGCGGATTGTTCGGGCTGGTGCACGGCTTGAGAGCGCAGTTCCCGCTGCTCGACCGCGGCCGGGAGACGCTCAGCTTCCTGCACACCGCGCTGGGCGCGGGCTGCTCGATGTCGAAGATCGGCCAGCGGCATCTCACCACGATCGACGCCGTGGGCCATGGCACCGATGGCGAGCATGCGGTCGGCCAGCGCTTTCCGATCGGACCGCCGTTCGGCCTGGTCGCGATGGCCTGGCGGGACGAGGACGCCATCGACGGGTGGCTGCGGCGGGTGACGCCGCGGCTGACTGACGCCGACATCGCCGGTCATCGGCTGGTGCTGGCCGAGATCCGCGACCGGGGCTATGGAGCATGGCGGTTCGATGCCGCTCATAGCTCACTACACGACCGGCTCACCGCGGTGCTCGCGTCGTTGGAGCCCACCGCGCAGGTGACGCGAGAACTCAGCGCCCTGATGACGATCGTGACGCTGCAATCGGTGACGAATGTGCTTGAAAGTGAACTGGCGTCAACCGAATTCGTGGTGCTGCCGATCTTCGGGCGGGACGGCCAGCCGGAGTATCAGATCGAGATCCACCTGGGCGGCCAAGATGAGCTGGCCCTTGCCGATCTCGACGCCGCCCTGCTGCACGCCCAGGCATTGCTGAGCCCCGGGCTAGCGTGACTACGTGTCCGCCATTGTTGAGATACGACCTGCCGCCGGCCGGGCGGCCACCACGACGTCGTGGCTGCAGTCACGGCATTCGTTTTCCTTCGGCGATCACTACGACCCGGCCAACACCCACCACGGTGTGCTGCTGGTCAGCAATGATGACATCGTGCGCCCCGCCGCAGGCTTTGATACCCACCCGCACCGCGACATGGAAATCGTGACTTGGGTGCTGGAAGGCTCGTTGGCACATCGCGATTCCGCCGGCAACAGCGGCGTCATCTATCCCGGTCTCGCGCAACGGATGTCGGCCGGGGCCGGCATCACGCATTCGGAAAAGAACGCATCCGGCACCGAGCCGGTGCGCTTTGTACAGATGTGGGTGCCGCCCGATGAGTCCGGAAGCGAGCCCAGCTACCAGCAGCAGGCGATCGACGACGATGAGCTCGAGGGTCGCTTGATGACGATCGCCTCGGGGATACCGGGCCACGACGCCGCGATCACCATCCACAATCGATCGGCGGCGTTGCATGCCGCTCGGTTGCCCGCCGGTGCCGGACTCACCCTGCCGGCGGCGCCGTATCTGCACCTGTACGTTGCGCGGGGACAACTGTCCATGGGCCAGGCCGAATTGGCCGAGGGTGACGCGGCGCGGCTGACCCGGCCAACGGGCATGCAGGTCGTGGCGCTAGAGCCCACCGAAATACTGGTCTGGGAGATGCACGCGGCACTTGGCGACTGACGCCTACGATCAAACGATGCCCGGCGCGGCGAGATTTCGCGTAGCAGGGCCAATCGCAAGATCCCACACCACGACGTATGACCGTTGCGCTGCAACGCGAATGGGCATCGGTGCAGCCGTTTGGCCGGCAGATCAAAGGTCTGACTTCACACCGCAACGCATCGCCATCGAAAAGCTTGACGGCCCGGTAGTAAGCGAGCGGGTGAACCCGCGGGACTCATTCGCCGGGCACGCATTGATGACACCGTGGGATCCCTTGCAGCGTGCCTACTTCAACGGCTACGCGCTCTGGGCTTACCCAAACCGACCGAATACCATGATACAAAGGCCGACGAACGCAGCCACGGGAGCGCTTATTGTTCGAACACCAGCAGCGGTTTGCCCCCATGGGCGGGCGCTTCGGCCAAATGCACTGCTTCGCTGAACTTTTCGACCTGGATCGGCTGCCCTTCGGGCACGCGCAGCGCCCCGCTGTCGGCGAGCTGAAGTGTCCGGTCGA
>DASXJI010000385.1:0-1519 GCA_036497495.1 Mycobacterium sp. | reverse complement strand
TGGGTGTCCTGGCGGTACTTGCCGGTCACCCGCGCCAGGTCCTCCGGCCGCCGCGAGGCGCCGGTGACATGCATCTCGCGGTTGGCTGCCACGACGTCTGCGGTCTCCGGACGACGAATGTCCTCGTAGGACCGCAACCCGCGGTCGAAGTCACGCGCCAGTTCGTCGGCCAGCACCCGCGCGTCGACGATCGCCTGTGAACCGCCGTTGGCGCCAACGGGATACATCGGATGCGCCGCGTCGCCGAGCAGGGTTACCCGTCCGCGTCCCCACCACGGCAGCACGTCGCGGTCGACCATCGGATACTCCAACACCGGCTCGGTGCCGCGCACCAGACCGGCGGCATCCAGGAAGCCGAGGTTCCACCTCTCCAGGTGTCGCAGCACCTCCGACCGGTCACCGGGCTGATTCCACTTCGCATCACCCGGCAATGGCCCGGGCTCTGATTCGGGCATCATGACGACCCAGTTGACCAGCCCGCCGCCGATTGGATACGTGACGAGGTCGACTCCCTGGGGATCCTTGACTATGACCATCGTGCGGCCGTCGAGGAACTTTTTGGGAGCGGCGCCCCTGAACATCCGCACTCCTGACCACAGCAGCGGATCGGGCGCCGTATGCAGTTGCGCCCGCACCGCCGAGTGAATGCCGTCGGCACCGACCAGCGCATCCGCAGTGAAGTCCCCGGCCGAGGTGTTCACCCGCACCCTGTTCCCGGAGTCGTCGAAGCTGTGCAGCTCCGCGCCCGTGCGAACGGCGTTGGGGCCGAGGCGTTCTCGCAGCGCCGACAGCAGCAGCATCTGCAGCTGGCCGCGGTGCACCGAATACTGCGGATAGCCGTAGCCACCGTCGATTCCACGCGGCTCACGGAACAGCAGTGTGCCGTCGGTGTCGTAGTACGAGATTGAGGTGGGCGCGACGGCGATCTTCGATAACTCGTCACCCAGCCCGAGGTCATAAAGCTCACTGACCGCGTGCGGCAGCAGGTTGATGCCGACGCCCAGCGGCCCCAGGTGCGAAGCGCGTTCGAGAACGGTCGGTTCGATGCCACGGGCGCGCAATGTCAATGCGGCGGTCAGCCCGCCTATCCCGCCGCCGGCAATCAATACGTCAGTCATTCGACTCCTTCCCTCAACATCAAGGGTCGGCGCCGCAGTTCTATAAGTCCAATATCGATGTAGACCAGAAACTATAATCATCTGTTATGGAACTTCGGCAGCTCGAATACTTTGTCGCCGTCGCCGAGGAGGCCAACTTCACCCGGGCGGCCGAGCGCATCCACGTCGCGCAGCCGGCGGTCAGCGCCCAGGTCCAGCGGCTGGAACGCGAGCTCGGCCAGCCGCTGCTGGACCGGTCGCGTCGCACGGTGCGGTTGACCGCCGCCGGCGAGGCCGCGCTGCCGTACGCCAGGGCGGCGCTCGCCGCCGTCGCCGACATTCACGTCGCTGTCGAGGAGCTGACCCAATTGGTTCGCGGCACCGTCACGATCGGGGCGGTGACATCGCACAGCGTCGACCTT
>DASXJI010000384.1:0-6430 GCA_036497495.1 Mycobacterium sp. | reverse complement strand
AGCGTGCCCATCATGATTTCGGAGAAGCCGAAGCGCTCGACGATCTGCTCGTTGGTCCAGCCCAGCGCCTTGAGCAGCACGGTGACCGGCTGACGGCGCTTGCGGTCGATGCGCACACCGACGGTGTCGCGCTTGTCGACGTCGAACTCCAGCCACGCACCGCGGCCGGGGATCACCTTGACGCTGTGCAGCGTCTTCTCGGTGGACTTGTCGATGTTCTCGTCGAAGTACACACCCGGCGAGCGGACCAGCTGAGACACCACGACACGCTCGGTGCCGTTGATGATGAAGGTGCCCTTCTCGGTCATCATCGGGAAGTCACCCATGAAGACCGTCTGGCTCTTGATCTCACCGGTGTTGTTGTTGATGAACTCCGCGGTGACGAACAGCGGAGCCGCGTACGTCATGTCCTTGTCTTTGCACTCGTCGACCGGAGCCTTGACCTCGTCGAAGCGGGGGTCGGAGAACGACAGCGACATCGAGCCGGAGAAGTCTTCGATCGGCGACAGCTCCGTGAGGACCTCTTCGAGGCCGCCTACGGGGTTCACGTCGCCGCGTGCC
Source organism: Mycobacterium sp. (assembly GCA_036497495.1). Taxonomy (GTDB): domain Bacteria; phylum Actinomycetota; class Actinomycetes; order Mycobacteriales; family Mycobacteriaceae; genus Mycobacterium. The sequence continues at coordinate 5,869 of DASXJI010000384.1, read as the reverse complement.
TTCGCCTTCTCGCGCCACTCCTCGGCACCGACCAGCCACTGGAACGACTCGGTCTGCACCTCAAGCAGCCCCGGAACCTCGAGAGGCTCACGGAGCTTGGCAAATGAAATTCGGTTAGGTGCTCCTGGAACGGAGTTGTTAGTGGTAGCTATTGCGGACTTTTGGCGGGACCCTGCCAAGATGCATCCTTCCAGCACCTCATGCGAGCATCTCGATGCCGGGCTTCACCGGATCCAAATGTCGCTATATCTGCGTCGGTTCGGCTGGCCTTTCACGACCACAAGCTTCCCGAACGCGCGGCACGCGACTAGATCACTGAGCGGGGCTCAGGCTAGGACGTCGGTGTCAGGTGCGGGTTTAGGTGGGCAGGATGCAGCCAGCGCAACGTCCAACCATACCGCAGGACGGCGTATTCCTCAACCACCGCATGCAGAAGTAACCGGGCGCTGGCTGGCGTCCTCTACCCGTGCACACATGCTGCCAAACAGATTGGCCCGTTTGCCTCCGTCCGTCAAGAGATAACGCCGTGTTTGGTGTGGAGTTTTCCGTTAAAACTGGGTTTGCGGCGTCGTCGGCGCCGCAATTCGTCCGGGTCCGCCGCGCAGTTGGCCGAACTCAAGCCCCGTCGTCGACTCCAGAACGGTAAGCACGATCAGATCAACCAGCGTCAGCACCCGGTTGGTCATGCCTGCTCGCTTCCTCGTTGGCATCGGCCGCGCGTCGCGCCGACTGCGACGCTGTCCGTCGACTTCGCGAGCTCCTCTGCCAGCAACGCGTCGACGTCGGCCGCGCAGAAACCGAACCGCAGGTTGCCGGTCAGCCCGTAGAAGTAGCTCACCAGCGACTCGAGGTAGGACAGCTGGTGCAGCGGCCCGCCGAGGCCGACGACCTGCGCGGTGCCCGCGTCGGTCTCGATGTCCATGGCCGCCCCCGGCGCCGGGTAGATGCCGGTGTCGGGGCCCGCCGAGAACATGTCGTTGATCCAGCCGGAGGCGACTAGCTTCACCGCTGCGGCGTTCTCCGGTTTCGGGAATCCCAGGAACAGATCCATGAAGAACTGCGGGAGCGGGTTGGTGCCCTGCGACACGTCGGTATGCACTCCCCCGAGCAAGTGGACGCCGGTGAACTGGTTGGGCCGAAGCCGCATCATCACCCCGCCCATCTCGTCGAAGTTGTTGATCAGGGAAGGGTCCCCGCCGAGGTAGTACACCGGGGTGGTCAACGGCACCTTCGCGATACCGCGCGACAGGAATCCGCCAATGTCGTTGGTGTCGAAAAGAATCACGCCGGCCAGGTCGGGCGATCCGTTCGGCCCAGCCAGTTGCGATGCGTAGCCGGCGACGCCCGCCGCCAATTGGCTGCCGCCCGAGTGGCCGACGAGGACGTACTTCTGCGGCAGCGCGATGTCCTCACCCTCGAAGGCCGCGTCGAGGCTGGCGTTCAGTGCCGCCCGGTCACCGGAGAACAGCTTGGCGATAGCGAAGTGCATCGGGTCACCGACGAGGAAGCACGAATCGCAGGCGAAGATGTTCGACGTTATGGTGGGCGCGACGACGATGCTGTTCGTCGACTCGGCCAACGCGGCCGCGGTGACGTTGTAGTAGCTGGCATTGGCCAGGATCCCGTGCTGAAGGTAGATCAGTCCCTTCGGCGGCTCCTGGCTGGTGGGGACGTACCAGTCGGCTTGGGCGGTGTAGCCGTCGCCGCAGTCGATCTGCAGCGTCGACCGTCCGACCCTCACGTTGCTGTTCGGCGGCACCACCGGTGGGCCCGCGATGAAATTCGTGATCATGTCGAACAGGCCGAAAAAAACAGTGCCGAGTACGTTGATCAGAGTTGGGCCCTTGACTACGGCTGCCGGTTCCGCTGTCGCGAAAGCGAGATCGGTCGCGACCGGAGTCTGTTTCGCGTTCGCTGCGGGAACGGCTTCGCCGACCCGCTCTTCCGAGTCGACGCCCGGCGCCGTGGATTCCTCGGCCTGGGCCGCCACCACGGCGTCTTTGGTGTCCGCGACAGCGTCCTTGACCGCGTCCTTCTTGACATCGGGCTTGATATCGGGCTTGGGCTGCGCGGCAGCCGCGGCGGGCCTGTCGAGCTGGCCTACAGGCTTGTGCCGCGCCGGTTCGGCCGCCTCGGGGCCGTTGCCCTTCTTCGCGGTGTCAACCGAGGTGGTGTCGTGCTTCGGCGGCGCGTCCTCCCCGGCCGTCGTGCTCTGGCTCCCCTTGGCTCCGGTTTCAGTAGTACCTTCTGCGTCCGCTGACTGCTCGCCGCCTGCAGGCTCGTCCTTCTTCGGGTCCGGCTTGGATTCCTTCTTGTCCTTGTCCGAATCCGCTTTCTTCCCAGTCGAATTCGAGGACTCCGACGATGTCCCGCCACCGGCACCGGACGGCGTCCCGTCGTCGGCGACCGCGAAGCCCGCCCCGGCCACCATCGCCATCGACACACCGGCGGTGACGACGCCTGCGCTCAGCCACAGCAGGAACCGGTCAAGAATGCTGGCTCCCTCCCGACCCAGCAAACGATAACGAGATGCCCCGGCCAGCGGAGCGGTTTACACAGACCGCTTACCGTGTCACCCGGCCACCAGCTCCTGTCGCCAGCCGTCGCCGTAGGGCGTCAGGCAGCCATCGACCCCTTGCAGCTGGCCCCGGCCATGGAGTCGGGGCCGCACGTCGGTTCGAACACGAAGAATGAATTCCCCCGCGGGACGAGCGCCTGCAGCGGGTTCAACCAGAATGGCTTGGTGAGCGAGTTGGGAAGCGCAACCATGGTGGCCTCTCCCGCAGGGGTGTCCAGCGTGAACTCCTGGCTGGGGTCGAGGTAGATGCCGTCGTCTCGGGTGCAGGAGTCTTGGGTGCAGGCGAACATGTCGTTGGCCCAGCCCACCATCAGCATCTGTGCCGCCGCGACGTTCTCCGGCAACGTGAAGCCGGCCACTAGTTCCTGCGAGAACTGGATGAGCGGGTTTCCCCCCTGCATCGAATCGACATGGGAGCCACCAACCAAGGTGACACCGACGAACCGATCCGGCCGTGCCTCGAGCAGTGCATGGCTGCCAACACCGAACTGGTTCCAGAAGTACTCCGGCGCACCGAGTTGGTAAATCGGAATGTCGTCGGGAACCTTCTCGAGTGACGACGTCATCGTGTCGTCGAGTCCGACACCGTCGAGCATGATGACCCCGGCGAGCCTGTCGGCGGTGCGGTTTTTCACCATGTAGCCGGCCGTCCCCGCAACCAGGCCACCGCCAAGGGAGTGACCGACCAGCACGACGCGGTCCGGAATCGGGCCGGTATAGCCCGCCGCCAGAGCACTGTCGGCGAGGGCCGTGTTGTCATCCTCGAACAGATTCGCGACCGCTTGCTGCATGGGCGGCGCACCGAGCCAGCAGGCGTCGCACGACAAGAAGTTCGACGTTATCGAGGGCGCGACCACGATGCTGTTCGTCTGCTCTGCGAGGGCCGCCGCGGTGTAGCTGTACCACGGACCCTGGGCCAGGAAGCCATGTTGTAGGTAGATCAGCCTCGTCGGCGGATCGGCACTGTCCGGGATATACCAGTCCGCGGGCACCTCGTATCCGTCGGCGCAGTCGAGCCGCAGCGTGGAACTGCTCACGGTGACCGTGCTGTTCGGGGGAAGGATCGGGGGGCCTCCGACCAACCTGGTCGCCAAGCCGTACAGGTTGAACACGAAGGTCCCGATCGCACTGAGCAGACCGGATAGCGGTGACGCTGCCGCGGTTGAGGTGACCTCTGCGGTCGACGGCGCCGCGGCTGCGAACGCCACCGCGGCGGTCTGCGGCGCGGCGTCCTTGGTTCGGGCTTGGGATCTGCCCGCCGTAACCACCTGCTGCACTTCTTCAGCCGGCTTAGTGACCTCGGGCTCGACCGTCACGTCCTGCGACTTTGCGTCGACGGCCGGATCGATGTCGGGCTCGGGCGTTGCAGTGACGGGCTTGGTGAGGTGGCGGGACGGCTGCTGGACCTCTGTCTTCTTGTGGTCGTTTGTCGCGGTTGGAGGTGGATCGGCGGCCACGTCGTCGTCATCGGCGTCGTCGGCGTCCGGCTTGCCGGTCGGTGTGGGATCTGTGGTCTCGGTGGTGTCTTGCTTGGGTTTGTCCGCGTCGTCGGCCGGCTTCGAATCCGCCGGTGCTGAGTCCGAGCGCGTCGACGACGAGGGGTCGGCGGTTGGCTTCTTCTTCTTCGAATCCGCCTTTTTCTCAGCGGGTTTCGTCGACTGCGACGACGTCGCCCCGCCGGCGTCCGAGCCCGACCCAGTGTCTGCGGCCGCGACGCCGGTCCCGGCCAGCATTGCGGCCGACATGCCAGCGGTCACTACGGCGGCGCCCAACCACAACGAAAACCGGTCAATCATGCGGTCTCCTGTCCCCGATCCGGCAAACGGTATCGCGAGAAGCACGCCAACAAGCTGGTTTACACAAACTGCCCTTGGTGTCACACGCGACTGCGCAACCCATCGACGACGAGGTCGAGCCGACCGGCACTGGCTTGGTCATCGGCCATCGGCGGATGACCGTTCGGCTTATGCTCAGGTTGCGGTGGCCATGGTGCCGCCATGGCGCCGTTGCAGTTCGAGGCGAGCGATGGCCAGCAGCGACCCACTGCCGACGCAGGCGGATATGCACGCCGGGGTCCCGGCGGAGTTGGTGGCTGCCGGTTTCGAGGATCCCGAGGAGATCGGCCGAGGCGGGTTCGGCGTGGTGTATCGCTGCAACCAGCACGAGCTCGATCGCACCGTCGCGGTGAAGGTGCTGACCGCGGATCTCGAGCCCGACAACCTGGAGCGGTTCGTGCGCGAGCAGGTCGCAATGGGCAAGTTGTCGGGGCATCCGCACATCGTCAACATCTTCCAGGTCGGGATGACCGCCACCGGCCGGCCATACATCGTGATGCAGTACCACCCGCACGGTTCGTTGGAAGCCAAGATTCATGACAACGGACCGATCGGGTGGGCCGACGCGCTGCACATCGGCGTGAAGGTCGCGGGCGCGTTGGAAACCGCGCACCGACGCGAGACCCTGCATCGCGACGTCAAGCCGGCGAACATCTTGCTTACCGAGTACGGCGAACCGCAGCTGACGGACTTCGGGATTGCCCGCATCATCGGCGGGTTCGAGACCGCGGACGGCGCGGTCATGGGTTCGCCCGCGTATACCGCCCCGGAGGTGCTGCTCGGCCAACCACCGGAGGTGAGCTCGGATGTCTACAGCCTGGCGTCGACATTGTTTTGCGCCGGCACGGGTCACGCGGTATTCGAGCGTCGCAAGGGCGAGCAGATGGTCGCCCAGTTTCTCCGGATAACCAGGCACCCGATGCCGAGCCTGCGGGACTCCGGCCTGCCTACCGACGTATGCGCGGTAATCGAGCAGGCAATGTCGCGCGATATCGAGGACCGGCCGGCGACCGCGGAGGCCTTCGGTGAGCAGTTGCGCGACGTGCAGCGACGGCATGGCTTGCCGGTCGACGAAACGCCCGTGCCTATACCTGCGCCGACGGTCCGGTACAACCCCGCGCGGTCGCCGGGCACGCCATCCAGTAGCTACCCAGCGCGGATGGTGACGCCCCCGACGCCGGCAACCCGGTTCCAGCTACCGGTGTCGACGAAGGCGTTGGTTGACCGCGCCCGGCTGATCGATGTCCTACGAGGAGAACACGACAAGAAGCTCACGGTGATCCACGGCCCAACCGGCTTCGGGAAGAGCACGCTGGCCGCCCAGTGGGCGAAGCTGCTGACCGCCGAAGGCGTCGCGGTGGCCTGGTTGACCGTCGACCACGACGACAACAACGTCGTCTGGTTCCTGTGCCATCTGATCGAGGCCATCCGCGCGGTGACGCCCACGCTGGCGACC